>JAUMZX010000104.1 GCA_030527905.1 Cardiobacteriaceae bacterium | reverse complement strand
AAAACTCTGCGATTTTGGTGTGGTTTTTTGGGCTAATCTAATACAGCCCCAAAATTATTTATGCAAAAAATAAAATCAAACAAATCTCAAAAATGTAAACAACGCTCCGATTTCCTACAGCTGATTATTGTTTCCATAGTCAAACAAGAGGTAAAAACTGTTTTCGGACAGTTCACTGCGATTCGTACTGTGCAGCATCGTGAACAGTTAAATCAACAAACTCATGATGCGATTACGCGCGCACTTACACAATATCCTTTCTTAAAAATTCATAGTATACAAATTGAGAATATTGATTTCTCTAATGCCTATGAGCAAACTATTGAAGATCGTATGAAGGCTGAAGTGGAAGTTGAACGATACAAACAAAACCTTGAACGAGAGCGTGTCGAAGTCCAAATTGCAACAACACGTACTCAAGGGCAAGCCGACGCAAAAATAAAACAGGCGGAAGCCGAAGCTAAGGCTATTGAATTGCGCTCTGCAGCGGAGGCGGCACCCATTACTGTCAAAGGTACCGCACTAAGACAAAACATGGAAGTTATTAATCTGATGCAGGCAGAGAAATGGGATGGTAAGTTACCGCAAACTATGCTCCCTGGATCACACAGTACCCATGTTGTCATTACCGCAAATGCAAGAACAGCAGCAGAATGACAATAATAAAAAAGATCTACAGGCTCAGGAACAAGATCAGGATAGTAACGATAAAAAAGTACCGCACATGAAAAAGTAAGGATATAAAAGGGTCTACTGATTATTTTTATTTTATTGAATGAAAAATAATGTATGGATTGAATATATCCGTTATTAATTAAAGAATAATAGATATTTGACTAAAGGGTAATAATGATTCAGGTATAAAATATGCCGTATCATTATTCTTAATAATTAATAAAAGGCTTAGCAAAATTTTTAGTTGAATTATAAGAGATTATTAATCTTGATATTACCTTATTCTCAGTATTTCTGAGGACGTAATTGCTTTTTATTTTCGGCCTAATTGGCTATTTTTACAGGTACATAAATGATACGGATAAGATTCCGTTTTATAAAATGTCGTTATATCATTTGATGGAGCAGTAATTTAAAGCCATTGATTAGCATCTGTACGGAAATACAAATAAGCACCATACCCATTAGGCGTTCCATTGCTTTTAAACCACGGTTGCCAAAAATACGATATAAGCGTGAAGAAGATAGGAGTATGACAGCAGAGACTACCCATGCAAGTAAGAGCGCGGGTAAGGTATGACCTACGATACTTCCATGTTTTCCATCTTGCGCCATAAGCATTAATGTCGCTAGAAGAGATGGTCCTGCTAATAATGGAATGGCTAATGGAACTAAGAGTGGCTCACCGCTACTATCGTCATCACCCATAACGGATACGCCACGTAGTGGGAATATCATGCGGATGGCTATTATCATTAAAACTAGGCCACCAGCAATAGCAACCGCCTCACTTGATAGTTTCATGGCATTAAGCATGGACGGGCCAGCGAATAAGAAAAGAATCATAACACCTAATGCAATCAGTAGTTCTCGCATAATGATGCGAGTACGGCGTTTCTCAGCAACTTTAGAGAGAATAATAAGGAAAACTGGAATATTACCCAGAGGATCCATGATTAAGAAAAGTGTAATGGCAGTGGCAAAGATAGTTTCCATCAAACAATATCCGTGTAGTCAGAAAGCGTCGTTAAGAATATGAAACATATTCTCTCTTTTCTGCTTTTTCAGTTCACAAAAAAGAGAGTTGTGTGAAAACAAAAGATTAAAAAATACTGTTAAATAGGACGAAGGCGAAAGCGGCGCACAAACCTGCTGCGGGCACAGTGATTAACCATGCCAGTGCAATAGGTTTCATTAAACGCCAATTAGCGTTGCGGTTTACTAGCCCAATACCCAATACAGCACCAACAAGAATATGCGTGCTTGATACAGGTAGCCCTAAAGAGGATGCGAGCATTACTACAATAGCGGCAGCTAATTCTGCAGTAAATCCAGCTGCAGGGCTCATTTCCGCCAGATGTGTGCCAACGGTTGCAATAACTTCTTTACCAATGAACCATAGCCCGGCCACTAAAGAAATGCCAAAAGCAAGCATGGCAACGGTGGGGACAGGAATGGCATTGTCATTGATTGATTGCTCTTTTAGAACATCAAGAATTGCGGCAAATGGACCAATGGCATTTGCAATGTCATTTGAGCCGTGGCTGAAAGCGAATCCAGAGGCGGTGACAACTTGCATCCAGCTAAACAGAATATATGTAGCGCGACTAACCTCCGAGCTTCGGAAGCGTTTGGCATAGCGATAAACCACAATCCAAACAGTAGCACTGATGAGTATTAAAATTAAGGTGTATTGCCAATCACTGAAGCCCAGATTAAGGTTCTTGAGCCCTTTAAATAAGAGCATTGACGCAATCATTAAGGCGCCCGCAGTCGCGACAAGCGGAATCCAGATGCGTAATGCACGACGTGCCAATACTTTTTCAGCCTCGGTTCCAGGCGCATGAGCACCATCGTCGGGGCGAACCATCATCATTGAGTGGATGGCACTCAAACGAGTTGTTAAGTGGTGATGGATGCGTGGACGCAGGCTTTTAACGCGACGTGCATAAGTTGCATGATCAGCTACCGTTCCATGCATTAATACATGCTTTTTGATTTGCCCATATACCAAATAAGACATAATACCGCCGAGAACAGGCGATATTACCCACGACATAACAATGTGACCAATTTTGTTCCAGTACACTAAAGAGAGCGTATGGGCACTGTGTAAGCCAATACCTAACGCAATCGAAGCACCAACAATCCCGCCAATAATTGAATGGGTAGTGGATACAGGTAGTCCTTTATACGATGCAAATAGCAGCCACAACGCAGCAGCAATTAATGCGCTCATCATGACAAAAACGAATTGCATTGGCTCAATAGGTATGATTGATAAGTCAACAATCCCTTTACTGATAGTATCGGTTACTTCTTTGCCGGCAATTAATGCGCCGCTTACTTCAAAGATTGCGGCAACAATGAGTGCTTGTGTAATAGAAAGAGTACCTGCTCCGACAGAAGTGCCAAAAGAGTTCGCTACATCATTCCCACCAATGTTAAAGGCCATGAATAAGCCAAAAACACAGGCAATAATAAAAATAAGACTATGGTTGAACTGAATATAGCCCAGTCCCCAATAAATGAAATATGCCACCGTAGCAATAAATACGGCAACTACAAACAGGCTCATGCCAAACTTATCACTTTTCGGTGGTAAATTGGCTGTTGTCGGTTCTTTCATAAAACAATCCAAGATAAGAAAAAACTTGCTTGCCTTAATACATAAGACATGAAAATGATGATACTTTCGCAAGCGCGCATAATTTTAGAACATTTGGCTCATGTGCAAAAGAAAAACCCTAGTAAAAAAGCATAATTCTGATAGCGTACTGAAAGAAAAACATTTGTATTGATAAAAAAAACAGGAATCTGCATTGCGATTTTGCTTTTTTATCAGCATACAAACATAATGTCCTAGATATTTTACCTTTTATTTCTATGACACCTCCTATCACTTCACATTTTCAATCAAGATGGTTACCTCTGTTAATGGCGATATCTATCTTTATGCAAATGCTTGATGCAACGATACTTAATACCGCTTTGCCTAAAATTGCTATTGACCTCAATGTTTCTCCACTGAACATGCAATCCGCTGTTATTTCTTATGCACTAACGGTTGCCCTACTCATTCCGGCTAGCGGCTACCTTGCGGACCTCTTTGGAACAAAAAAAACATTTATTCTTGCCTTAGTCGTTTTTATGGCGGGCTCATTGCTCTGTGCGCTTTCTACGTCGTTACCTATGCTTGTTTTTTCGCGCGTCATTCAAGGTATGGGGGGCGCTATTCTTATGCCAGTGCCCCGCCTAGCCATTATGAAAGTGTATGAGAAAAAAGAACTTATTAAGGCGATTAACTATGCCATTATGCCTGCACTTATTGGCCCTATTCTTGGTCCCTTGGTGGGCGGTTATCTTGTTGAGTATGCAAGCTGGCACTGGATTTTCCTGATTAATATTCCTTTTGGTATGCTCGGAATTATACTTGCTCTACCCATCATGCCAGATGTTTATGGTAAGGTAAATCGTTTTGATTACATTGGATTTTTCCTGATCGCCTTTATGGCAACTGGATTAACGCTAGCATTAGAAATTGCCCCACACAGTGGCATGTTACTTTGGGCATTTTTATTTATGCTTCTGTCCTGCATAAGTGCTGTTGCCTATTTACGGCATGCTCGTCGCTATGCGACGCCTATTTTCCCCACTTCGCTATTTTTGGTCCGAACTTTTCGGATAGGTTTAACGGGCAATCTTGTTAGTCGTCTCGGTATCGGTGCTATGCCCTTTTTGCTCCCCCTGTTTTATCAGCTTGCTTATGGTCTTTCTGCTTCGGTTTCTGGCTGGTTAATGGTTCCTGCTGTTTTGGCTGCCTTAATTTCCAAACCCTTTGTTAGCAGCGTCATTGCGCGCTTTGGTTATCGTCGCTTGTTGCGTATCAATACACGTATTCTTGGCCTCTTGATGATTATGGTCGCTATTCCACCGCTTGGAACGCCGTTATGGGTATGGGTTATTTTAATGCTTGCCATCGGTTTTGGTAATTCATTACAATTTACAGCAATGAATACCCTCAGTATTGCAGATTTGCGTCCAGAACAAACGAGCGGTGGTAACAGTCTCCTTTCTATTAATCAACAACTCTCTACCAGCTTTGGTATTGCAATTGGCGCCCTACTCCTTAAGGTTTTCAGCATTCATGCGATTAATGATGGAAATCTACACACTACCTTCCGCTATACTTTCCTTTCTGTGGGGCTTATTACGTTCTGTTCCTCAGTAATTTTCGCTCATTTACACAGTTATGATGGTGATGCGCTCTTAAGAAAGAAAGCGCCACACGATGCTTAATAAACATCGCGTTGATAACGACGATTTTCTCGTAAATCATTGAGATAATCTTCGGCATCATCGCGTGGCATTGCGCCTTCGGTAGCAATAATGTCCAGTAGCGCTTGCTCAACATCATGCGCCATACGTTTAGCGTCCCCGCAAACATACACATAAGCGCCATGTTGTAGCCACTGCCATACATCATGACGGTTTTCTATTAATTTATGCTGTACATAAACTTTCTCGGAGCCTTGTCGACTCCATGCCAAATCGGCACGCGTTAATAGACCAGATTTACGGTATTGTAACCATTCCGATTGATAAAGAAAATCATCAGTAAATTTCTGATTTCCAAAGAAAAGCCAATTATCACCATTATCGCCATTATATTCACGCTGTTGCATGAAAGCGCGAAATGGTGCGATACCAGTGCCTGCGCCAATCATAATGATGGGGACATCGCCCTGCTCCGGTAAACGAAAGAGCGGATTAGTTGCCACAAATACGCGCAAAGTTTCTCCTTCCTCTAAGCGCGTGCCAATAAATCCTGAGGTGGCGCCCAGATAATGTTCGCCATGGTGTTCGTAACGAACAACGCCAACGGTCAAATGTACTTCTTCCCCAACTTCATCTTGAGAAGATGCAATGGAATATAAACGAGGAGTCTGAGCACGGAACAGTGCTGCAACTTCTGTAGCTGATAACTTTGCAGGGAACTCCGTCAATATGCCAGTAGGCGGTGTTTGTGCGAGATAATGAGAGAGTGCGGCTTTATCTGCTAAGAGTAACTGTAATTCATCATTAGGGTTTAGTGCAGCATACTGTTGTATAAATTGTGGCGTCGATTGCGTAATATCGCGTTCTAGCATAAGGATATCGCGCAAGGATTTGCCTTCGACCAACTCATCGCCATCTGCTTTGGTTAAATGTAGGATTTCCTCTACTACGGTTATATCATTGACTGGCCAGACTCCCAAGGCATCGCCAGGTTGGTAACGAATACCAGAACCTTGCAAATCAATCTCGATATGTTCTACATCTTTTTCCGCATCGCGCGATGTAATCTTCTGGCGTACTGACAACGTAGCATCAAAGGGATTGTCTTTATCATAAATTGAAGGTGCGAATGCTTCTGAAGCGGTAGTTGAAGTAGTAGCTGCTTGTGTTGCACCTCCCTGTTGCGCCACTTGCGCCACAAGTCTAACCAATTCATCTGTCCAACCATCTGCCGTTGCTTGAAAATCCAGATCACAAAGTCCCACATCGGTTAAACGTGTTGCCCCACATTTAGCCAAGAGTGCATCAAAATCTTTGCCTGCCTGACAAAAAGCAGGATAACTGGAATCTCCTAATCCTAGTACGGCAAAATGTAATTGCGTAAGAGACGGTGCTTTTTTGCCGGATAAGTATTTGTATAAAGATACTGCTTCTTCAGGCGCCTCTCCTTCACCTTGTGTGGATGTGATTAATAAGAAAATATCCTCTTCAACTAACTGTTTATTTTTATAATCAATGGCTGGAATATGTTTTACCTTAACCCCTGCCCCTTCTAATTTCGAGGTAAGTTGTAAGGCAACTTTGCGGGAGTTTCCTGTTTGCGAAGCCGAGACAACAGTAACACAACGTGCGTTTGTGCTCGTACTAGCAGATATGGTTTTTTCTAGCGCAGTAGTCGTGGATGCAGCGGATACTTCCCCTTCGCTTTTTGCCCAAGCATAACCAGCAAGGAAAGCAAGTTGTTGTGAAGATAGATGCCGCAACTGCGCCAACAGTTCAGGAGCAATAGGTAAATTCATGATGATGCCCGTAAATACTTATAACTATAACGCCTAATACTGTAATCGCGCCCTTCATTAAAGGGAAAGAACGTTTGGTTGTGCTTTTATAGAATTTAGTTATAGCCAGCGGTTGCGGCATTCTATATTCTGTAAAATTAAGGGGATATAAATCAACGGTTCTTACAAAACCCATCAACAAAAAAAATCATAAACAGAAGAACGCATCCTTCTGAAAAATAGAGGCTTCAATGCTTAAATTTTCATTACTGTCAAGATACCGCGCTGAATCCAAATATATAGAGAGAGACCTTTGCAAAAGGTCCCCAAACTGCTTACATTACCCCGACATCCACAACTCAAACAACATCCCCATGAGCAGCTTCTT
>JAUMZX010000103.1 GCA_030527905.1 Cardiobacteriaceae bacterium | reverse complement strand
GGAAGAAGCTGCTCATGGGGATGTTGTTTGAGTTGTGGATGTCGGGGTAATGTAAAGCGGTTTGGGGACCTTTTGCAAAGGTCTCAGCTGGTTTTTTCTATACCGCGTTTTATTGGCGATGTTTCTGTTTTTATGATGCGTGGCGCTCTGCCCAGCCTCCACTATTTTTCGTATTTAGAAAGTAGAGAAAGTTGGTCAGGTAGGCTGTCTTGTTTAAATCGATTTCCTATTAGGAAGATAAGTATCCCTATAAAATTAGAATATTAATCCACCAACGTTTGATGAAAACGCAACCTCGACTATATATTGACCGCATATTTTTTTGCCGCTACAGAAAAGTTTTTAATTTTATAGTCGCTGGACTGTCGCTCTAAATCCTTTTGCAGCATCGTTTATGGCTAATGCCTTTCAAGCGTCTACTACCGCATGCATCTGTAAGTGCAGTAGGTTATGGTATCGGTTCGCTTTGTAAGCGAACGGTATTCTGTATGCGTTCAGGAGCAGTCTGTAAGCGGATATGAATATGGTGATGGGCACCGCTGCTATCACTGACATCAATATCGTAGTCGCCATCTCCTGTCGGTTGCCACAAGGTTTGTGCGCTCTGACTTTGTTGTAAGAGCTGACGGTTGATGAGCCAGAGGTAAGGCGGATTGCCTCCGATTGTTTGTAAGGTGAGGCTTTGTCCTCTGTTTTCAATGACAGTATGGTCAATCGGACTAAGAATTCTTAGGGTATTCGTTGAGACAGGTGGTACGGTATCTTGGTTGGTTATCCAGTTAGCTTGAGGGGGCGTGTAATGCCGTGGCGGGTTCGGTAGTAAGGCGATAATTTGTCGCATCAGTGGCAGTAAGGCATCTGCGCTAGCACGTTGTTCGCTATAACCACCATCCGCACGTCCCGCCCAGAGCAGTATGGTGTACTCACGCGTGTAGGCTACAACCCAGAGATCGCGCCAACCATATGCCGTTCCTGTTTTGACAGCAACGGGTTCTGCTCCATAGTGTAGCGATCCTTCTTTATCGCCTATTTGTTGTAGGATTTGCGTGGTCTGCAAACAAGCGCGGTGGCTGGCGAGTGGAGTTGGTTGTTCGGGATGATAGGCGCAGTTGGCAAGTTTTCGATAGATATTCGCAAGGTCTTCTGCGCGTAATCCGACTCCACCAAGGGCAAGTGAAAGATTCGGTGCACTATGATTTAGACTGAGTAAAGGCAGCCCATTTTCTTCAAGCCAACTGGTCAGGACATCCGGCCCTATCCGCGATAGCAGCCGAACCGCAGGAACGTTGCGTGATTTGCGTAACGCTTCCGCAAGGGTGATACGCCCTAAGTATTGTTTGTCGTAATTATCCGGATTATAGCCTCCCACAATGGGGGTGTCGTCAATGAACGTTTTAGGATGCAGGCGGTAACGATCTATGGCGTATAGTGTGATGTAGGGCTTGAGGGTAGAACCCGGGGAACGGATTGCAGTAAGCATATTGTTAGCCCCTAGGCGCGTTTTGCTGTGATAAGCCGCGCTTCCTACATAGGCGATTTTTTCCCCCGTTTCGTTAGCCAAAATGAGGGCGGCGAGGTTGCTACGCGGTGGTCGATACGGTAGTGCCGCCGATAGCGTACTTTCAAGGCGGGTTTGTAAGTCGAAATTGAGTGTGGTTTGTGTAGTCTGATTTTTGAGTGCTAATGCAGCGTAATGCGGGGCGTACTGCGGGAAACTATGCCGGCCTAAATGCAGTGGTTCACGTAACGCGTTATTGTAGGCTTCGCGAGTAATAATACCGTTGTTGTATGCACTTTCCAGGATGCGGTTACGTGC
Organism: Cardiobacteriaceae bacterium; assembly: GCA_030527905.1. GTDB lineage: Bacteria > Pseudomonadota > Gammaproteobacteria > Cardiobacteriales > Cardiobacteriaceae > Cardiobacterium. The sequence continues at coordinate 5,305 of JAUMZX010000103.1, read as the reverse complement.
ACCCAGCGCGTTTTTCGGATTGTTTTGTCGTTGTGGCGCTTGTGGAAGGGCAACAAGCCATGCCATCTCACTCAAAGAAAGCGCCTCTGGCTTTTTGCCAAAGTAATGCCAAGCACCAGCTCCCAGTCCTTCAAGATTGCCGCCCATCGGCGCAAGGTTTGTATAACATGAAAGTATGGCATCTTTATTGAGATAATATTCTAATTGTAAGGCGCGCAAGCTTTGTCGGATTTTTCCTTGTAGGTTATGCGATGTGTGATAAATGAGGCGCGCCGTCTGCATAGTGAGTGTAGATGCACCCGATATGGTTTGTTGGCCTCGCAAGTTCTGCCATAAAGCACGCATGATAGCCTGAGGGTCAATACCATAATGCGAATAAAAGCGACGATCTTCATAGTTGAGGAGCAATTCACGATAAGTGTTCGGCATGATTCTGGTTTGCAAACGGCGTTTGCCATCAGATGTAAGATAGCTGTGAAGCATGCGGCCTTCTCGGTCATAAATCGTGGCCGAGTAGTTATTACAGACGCTAAAATCAGCCGGATAAGCAAGATCAAGTCGCTTTAGAATAAGTACGACGGTAGAAAGGATTAGACAAATGATGAGAAAAATACGGAAAATAATACGCTTCATGATGTGGTTAGGAGGAAATGCGGAGTGAAATATATTTTGCTGCCATTACTATTATTTCTGATTTGGAAAGTCTATCGCGATTGGTATCAGGTTCGTCGTGCGAAACGCCAATTACAGGCGCGAGTCGCAGCTGAACTGGCGTTTGAGCGCTGGATATTTACGTTAGAAAGTCAGCTGGCCAATGGCAAGATTGATGAAGCACAATTTAAATTACTACGTGAGGAAGCGTATCTTCGTCTCCAGCAAACCTTGCGTGACGCCAGCTAAACTAAGAAGCATCTCCGTCTCATGTTTCCATTTAATTTGCATTGATATTCGGCGTATGATTGCTATTTCTCGCTGTTTTACGCTGATCGGCGAGATCAGCAGCAATGGTGAATAATGCATCTGAAGATGAGTTCAATGCTGTTTCTGCACTGTCTTGCACAACCCCAATGAGAACACCTATAGCGATTACCTGGGCAGACGTATCTCCGCTAATACCTAACAGTGAACATGCCATAGGAATAAGCATAAGCGACCCACCCGGAACGCCAGAAGCACCTGCTGCGCCAAGCGTAGCAAGAAAACAGAGCATCACCGCATTAAAAGGATGAACGGGAACATTCATTGTATGCGCCGCCGCAAGTGAGAGCACTGCTATGGTAATGGCAGCTCCTGCCATATTGATATTAGCGCCTAGTGGAATGGAAATACTGTAAGTTTCTTCGCGGATATGCAACGCCTCACACAAATCTAGATTAATAGGAATATTAGCAGCGGAGCTCTGGGTAAAAAATGCGGGAATATCACTTTGCGTCAGGCAACGCCAAACGAGAGGATAGGGATTCTGGCGTAAAACAACCCATGTCAGCAGCGGGTTGATAATAAGGGCAACAATCGCCATGCTACTGAGTAAAACCGCAATGAGTCGGGCATATGTCGTAAATGATGAAAAACCTGTTGTTGCGACTGTCGCGGTAACCAAGCCAAAAACACCATAAGGCGCGATACGGATAACCAACGAGACAACATAATGAATAATGTGTGCCGCATCACCTAAAACCGTTTTAGTAACGCTATTGGCATGTCGCATTGCAATGCCCGCTAGGATAGCCCAAGCAAGAATCCCGATATAATTGCCATTTGCGGCAGCGCTGACAGGATTGTCTGTAATCTTAAACAAGAGTGTCGTGAGAACGTCTTTTAACCCTTCTGGGGTATTGGCGTGTTCTGCCACCTGATCCAAAAGAAGCGTTGTAGGAAATAATTTACTTGCGATCACAGCAACAACAGCTGCAAAAAAAGTCCCAAGGACATAAAGAATCAGAATGGTTTTTAGCCCCCGCGCTTGTCCTTGCTTATGACGAGAAATAGCATGCGTGATAAGAATAAAAATCAAAATAGGGGCGACGGCGCGTAAAGCTTTTGTAAAAAAATCGCCTAATATCTTGAAGTAATCCGCAGCAGGAGAGTAAAGACTACCATCCGGCAATAACGTAACAGGAAAAGCTTTGCCAATAATGCTACCAATAAGAATGCCGAGTACCATGGCGAAAAGAATTTGTCGTACCAGTGTTTTACTGATCCAATGGAAAAAATTCATGGTGGTGTCCTTGCGGGTTTTAAAATTAAGGTTGTATGAACAATTCTCTTACACATTATATATGGTGTAGGAAATCGGAGCGTTGTTTACATTTTTGAGATTTGTTTGCTTTTATTTTTTGCATAAAGGATTTTTTAGGAATTTTTAGCTACCATCAAGAACCATGCGACTTTGTCGTTCCTTTGACATTCTTGACAATAGCTAAAAATGTCCAAAATTGGGCATCCATGCAAAAAGGAAAAGTGTAAACAACGCGATTAATTCTTACATATATGGTTTATACTCATGCAGTTCGTCAAAAAATCTTATTCATAGAAAATCTATACCGTTTTCTGAGCTCATAGAAAGAAGTGTATGTACGCTAACCATATCTACTGACTAACCATTTTTATATCTTAATGTAGCTTTTTATTTGTAGTGAATAAACTATTCATTTAGTATCACAAGTAATGCGAATAGAGATGAATCATTATAGCAATCACAATACTCATTATTACCTAATGCTATAATAATATGTCTTTTAACCCATTTTCTGATTATATTGAGTTTTTTATTATAAGAAATAAAATCAATTAATCATATCTGAAAAGATGCATAGAATAATTATGCCTTATTGACTAAAGAAACTTATGACACATAACAATTCACTTTAGACCACTCTCACTTTAAAAATATCCCTTCCAACATATCTCATAGCACAGGAGAAATATCATGAACCAACACTACACCCTACCTAAGGTTTGGGATTATGAAGCTATCAAATCGCAAGATGGCGGGAAATTCGGAGGAACCAATCGCCCTACCGCCGGCGCGAGACATGAGCAAATTTTACCGAAGGGCGATAAACTCTTTCAATTATATTCACTGAATACGCCTAATGGCTTGAAGGTGAATATTTTACTTGAAGAATTACGCGCTTTAGGCAAACCATGCGCTTTCGATGCCTACAAGATTGATATCATGAAAGGGGATCAATTTGGAACAGGTTTTGTGGCAATTAATCCTAATTCTAAGATTCCCGCATTGGTGGATTACTCTGGCGACACACCTGTAAACGTTTTTGAAAGCGGTGCGATACTTTTATATCTGGCTGAAAAATTCACTGCATTTATCCCAGCCGATATTCATCAACGTACTGCTTGTTTATCATGGCTGATGTGGCAAATGGGAAGCGCACCATTTCTAGGTGGGGGGTTTGGACATTTTTACGTTTACGCCCCTTATCCGCAAGAATATCCTATTAACCGTTATACGATGGAGAGCAAGCGTCAACTTGATGTTTTGAATCAACATCTCGCTAAACACGAATATATGACAGACGAATATAGCATTGCCGATATGGCAATTTGGCCTTGGTACGGTCAACTTGTACTTGGCAAATTATACGGCGCTGCAGAATTCCTTAGCGTACATGAGTATCAAAATATCATACGATGGGCGAATGCTATTGCTAGCAGAAAGGCGGTACAAAATGCGATAGCATTAGAATTAACGCCGATAAATTAAAGGATTTTTTATGTTAAAGCAGAGTGAATAAAAAAGAATACTGTAATTTTTAGTTATTTCTTTTTCACTCTGCTTTGGAGAAGACGTATTGGTGGTCGATATTTTGCGAGCATTATGTAACTCATAATTATTCAGATTATATCTATAATAGATAGAGGATTACTGATTGTTATGGGAGATTTTGTATTGTAGATACCAACCTATAATTTAGACTTTATTTCTATTTTTAATATCATTTAACGTAATCAACGTATTTTATGTTTTTTAGATTTTCTGCGGGTAAATAATTAAAGGATATGTTAAATAGTGCCACAATATAATTTGCATCATCTACATTATCAACTAATAACATAGGTTTTGTACCTTTATAAGGTAATTCATATCTCGCATTAGGCATATAGGTTATGGCTGGTCCTATAGCCTTTACCAGCAGTCTATTATCACAGATGCCGCCAATAATTTTCTCTATTATAATAGAGAATATATTATCCCATCATAGCTCTGTAGCGAATACCTTCTAATCTGGATAATTGCGCCATGATAAAATGAAAATAAGTTTCACTTGAGGCCATTTAATTATCCTGCATTTACTGTTATCTAACCAATTTATTCATATTAATCTAATAAAGAGTGGCCATCCATAAATAAAATACATATTCTCAAGTATTGCTTCTTAGCGTTGAGAGCATTGCCATAATAGCGGCTTGTACCAACTGTGGTTGCTCGACGATAGCCTCATGCTGCGCGAAAGGCAAATTAGCAAAGTGTGCTTGCGGTAACAAATGGCATAAATCGAGAGCGTCTGACAACGAATATAAAAAATCGGCTTCTCCACGCATCACTAAAACAGGAACAGCAATCTTTGCAACTTTCGTGTTGGGATAACCTTTTTCACTGCTATCTAACCACATCGATACCAACATTTTCAAAAGTCGATCCAAATCCGCTTCAGGATTCAATACCTGATAACGTTCACACATTTTCGGATTGTTTGCCTGCCAGAAATTTGAGTCAATTTGATGAAACAAAGCGACTGTTTCAGGGCTATCGTCAACACACCAACCCGCGCCTAAGGTAATTAGACTCTCAACTTGAGGATTATCGACAGCAAGACGATACGCGACTGTTCCTCCATCACTAAAACCAAAGACACTATATGATGAAATACCAAGCTGTTTTAAAACGCATTGCGCATCTTCCGTTAACTGAGCATAGGAAAGTGGAACTTCTCCTAAAGTAGAGCGACCATGACCGCGCGAGTCTATCGCCACAATATAGAAATACTGAGTAAGCCATGATGCTAATGGCGAAAAATCCTCCATGCTTCCGCCGCCGCCATGTAATAACAGTAAAGCGGGTTTATGTGCATCTCCGTGCATTTCATAATAAATCTGCGCATCTCGATGTATTAATCTATTACCTTGATTTTGATGAAACATAAATGCTCCTCATTGTGTAAACTGTTCTACAAAGAATAACATTACTAAGTGTCAGAATCTGTCAGTAATGTTGATTAGAAAGACATATTCTGAGACCTTTGCAAAAGGACCCCAAACCGCTTACATTACCCCGACATCCACA
>JAUMZX010000102.1 GCA_030527905.1 Cardiobacteriaceae bacterium | reverse complement strand
TTACAGTATTCTCTCAAATTACTGTAAACAACGCTCCAATTTCCTACATATTATTTTTTATTGTTGAGATGGTTTTTATGTAGATAAGTAATTGAGTAATTTTATCGTACCTATATTTTGAATTATTTCAGAAAGATTTGTTTAATATATGTAGGAGATGCTTTATTGTTTATATATTATTATTTGTAATTTTTAAGAATCTGTTTAAAAAATATATGAATATACCAGGCTTTCTTCAGCTTATTGTGCTGAAGAAGTTACAATATAGGTTCATGAGTTTTTATTTGAATCAATAGAATAAATAGTATTCTAAAATTAAAATAGAGTTACTTGGGGTTATTTCTTGTTGGAAACATTGACGTTTTCTATATCTGACCAGCGTAATCCGTATTTGTGTAGATATTTACGCAGTCGATCGCTGTCATTGGTTACACTTCTTTGTTCACGTGAGATATTGAATAAAGCACGCCCAGCTTCCGCCATATTTTTATGTTGACGACAAACAACAAGTACGGCATCTAGTTGCAGGCGCTCAAAAAGGTCAATGGAGTCAGTATTAATACAAGCAGGTAGTTTTTCAGTAGAGGGAGTCATATTGTCTTGCCATAACCATTGTAAGCGGGATATCTCTGCATTTACGAGATCTATATGAATACGTCCTTGGGGAGCTAAGGTGGCTAGTCGCATGATACTAGCTGCTAAATCACGAAAATTACCACGCCATAATGCTTGTGGTGATAGGGCAAATTTGAGGTAAGCAGCATGTGCTTCTTTATTGAATCGAGTTGACCGACCTAACTCTTGTGATGCTATGGCTAATTGATGCGCAATATTTGGTTCAATATCTTCACGTCGTGCCACGAGGGCAGGCAATTGATAATTCCAAATATTGATGCGGGCAAATAGGTCTTCACGGAAGCGCCCTATTCGAACTTCATCACGCAAATCGCGATTAGTTCCGGCTATCAGTTGAAAGTGGCTGGTTACTTCCTGATCTGAGCCAACTGGATAAAAAAGTTTTTCTTCTAGTGCTTTTAACAGCATGGCCTGTTCATCCAATCCAAGTTCGCCAATCTCATCTAAAAAAAGAACGCCTCCATCAGCTCTTTTTAAATAACCATCCCGTTTTTCTACTGCTCCAGTGAAAGCACCTTTTTTATGCCCAAATAGAGTGGAAGCTGCACCATCGCCACGTAATGTTGCACAGTTAACGTCTATAAAGTTACCTTTCACTTGTCTTCGAGCTTTTTTCAGTTCGTAGATGCGTTTTGCCAACATAGATTTTCCTGCTCCTGTTGGTCCTGTTAGTAGGATTGGTGACGGCGAATTAAGCGCAACTTGTTCTATTTCTGCAATCATGTGGTTAAAAGAGACATTCCGTGTTGCAATACCGCTTTTCAGATATAGTACGGCGTCGTCGCGCGCTGCGGCTAAGCGCTCTGCGAGTACATCGTAACGCGCTAGGTCAAGATCAATAACTTCATAACTGCCTATTTCAGCCATACCATCTGCTCCTCGTCTTTGTTTACGAGGAGGAACGGTTTGTAGTAGTAACCCTGGTATTTGTCGGGATTCTACTAATAAGAATAAGCAGATCTGTGCGACATGTGTTCCTGTTGTGATATGAATCCAGTATTCTTTATTTTCATTATCAAATGGATATGTTGCAGCCCAACTATGCAAAGCGGTATAGACTTCGCTGAAGTCCCAAGGATTTACCAGTTCCATTGGTACTAAGTTGACTATTATTGATGAATCAGTCTCATATATGTCGCGTTCAACCTGCTCGGCAAGAGTACGGTATTTTTCTGCGTAAAACAGTTCAAGTCGCTGAATTTGTGTATTTGGGTAGCGCGCGATGTCGATGTTGGGACGCCACTTTTGCCAACGTCCATTCCCCATACCAGCATCTAGTTGTGTACCAAGAAAGCTAATGACGGTGCGGGGTTTATTTTCTGGATGGCTCATACTGATCACTCATATCTTTGTTGTACACGTTTGTTCATCATAAATGTTTTCATATTATCGTGCTCTAGAGAGTAGAACGACAAACTTCATTAAAGAGAATTATCTCCATGTATAGAGTATATAAAGATTGATGATAATAAAGTCGATTTTTAAATATTTATTTTTATATATTTGTATCTTTATAGATATTTTTTCTTATTTTTAATAAATAATATCTTTGGATTTATAGATTTCTATCATTTTATTTTCATATGGTTAAAGAAAATATTTTCGAATAGGAATTTTTGGCACAGTTTGGGCAATAGAGTAGGGGCAGATAAATGATGAAGGCACTACACACCTTCGGTCTGTGGGTTCAAATTCCATCTTCTGATGAGGTGATGGAAGGATAAACACACGAAGCAAGTTTCTTCAATTCTAGTTATCTGTAGCTTTGCTTAAACATGCCAGATGCATGGAAAACTACAGTGTTGTGGGTTCAAATCCCACTCCATCAGCTCACTGATGGATAGCTCAATGGTAGAGCAATGTTATCCGTTTTCCATATTCTTGCTGGTGTTGTGAGGCAATGTAAGGCAGACAAATGCTGTAGGAACTACAAGTCGCGGGTTCAAATCCCGCTTCGCAGTACGCTGACGGATAGCTCAGTTTGGTTAGAGCAAAGGGTTTCTTCAACTTTTGTTGTCTGCTGTAGGGAGTACGAATTCTGACAGGATTACATTAACTTTGTAGATTCTAGTCCCACTATGCTTCGGCAGGGACATCTTGTCTTCTTTGTCGTACTTGTGGCGAATGCCGTCATGACTACATTTTTTATATGCACCGTCTTGATACAACTTGTCGCCTTTTTTATTGAGGTATTTACAGATCCTCTTGTGGATACCAAGGAAATCTCAGGAGAAGAATTATGGCAAACCGTAATCTATTTCAGTCCATCAAACAAAAATTGAAAGTCACGGATGCTTATAACGAAGCAGGTGGGTGTGCTTATACGTTATCGCCGCAACAACAACTGGCGCAGTTTGCTGTAACAGGATGTTTAAATAGTACATTTTATGTAGATGCTGAAACCCAATTGGAACAAGTGCTTGCGTTAGCTCAAATGGTAGATTGCGAGTTTATTGCTAAAACAGCTATTTATGCACGACAACACGGTTACATGAAAGATATACCCGCTTTACTTCTTGCTGTGTTGGCGGAACGTGATGTTGCATTGTGTGCGCAGGCTTTTGAGTATGTCGTGGATAATGGCAAAATGTCGCGTAATTTTGCACAAATCATACGTAGTGGTGTAGTAGGGCGTAAATCTTTCGGATCGCGACCTAAAAAATTAATACAAAAATGGCTATTACATGCCAGCGAAAAACAATTATTGCAGGCCGCCATAGGAAATCATCCTTCACTTGCAGATATCGTGAAGATGGTGCATCCAAAACCACGAGAGAGTTGGCGCTCAAATTGGTTTGCATGGTTAATTGGCAAACCCTTTGATGAAAAACTCTTGCCGCCGTTAACGCGAGCATTTGAAGTTTACAAAAGAACGCGACAAGGCGTATTGCCAGATGTCCCGTTTCAAATGCTAACTTCGCTAGATTTAGATAGGGCGGCATGGACTCAAATTGCCTTACAAGGTTCATGGCAGCAAGTCCGTCAAAATCTAAATACGTTCGCACGGCATGAGGTGTTTGTGGATGATCAGATCGTTTCTCAAATTGCGATGAAGCTATCAGATGTAGAGACCATAAAACGGGAAAAAATATTTCCTTATCAATTGCTTACAGCTTTTCAGTCAATGACGAACAATATGCCATTAGCTATTCGTATGGCTTTACAAGATGCGATGGAAATAGCTGTACAAAATGTTCCTAAAATAGCAGGAAATATCGTTGTATGTCCTGACGTTTCTGGTTCTATGCATAGTAGCGTATCCGGTTATCGAGGTTCAGCAACCAGTAAAACACGATGTGTTGATGTTGCAGCCTTAATTGCGGCAGCTGTACTTCGTCATAACCCACAAGCTCGTGTATTGCCTTTTGAAACGAGTGTGGTGGACGTCAACCTCAATCCGCGCGATAGTATCATGAGCAACGCCCATATACTAGCCTCTATTTGTGGTGGAGGAACGGCTTGTAGTACGCCATTAGCTCAATTAAATGCGGAAAAAGCATCTGTGGATTTATTAATAATGATTTCTGATAACCAATCTTGGGCAGATCAACAGCGTCGAACAAAAACTGGTTTAATGGCAGAGTGGGAGAAACTACAAGCGCGCTGCCCTAGCGCCCAAATGATTTGTTTAGATATTCAGCCATATCCGACATCTCAAGCATATAATTATCCTAATATATTGAATATTGGCGGATTTTCTGTTCAAGTGTTTCATCTCATGAGTACGTTCTCCATGCATAACAGCGAACCAGAATATTGGGTAAACAGCATTACACAAATCTCCTTGAAGGTAAAAGTCGCAGCATAAAAAAAGACGCGATGAGATAATTATAAATCTTAAATATTGGGAATATTTATGATCGCTTAGAGAAAAATTTGCAGGAATAAAAGTAATTTTCTAAGGTAATGAAAATATAAATATTTCCCTAATAATAACCTTAATGGATCTATTCAAAGAATAATTATGAAAAAATTTATTTTATTACGTGGCCATCAAGGCTCCGGAAAAACAACTTTTGCTAAAGAAAAAATAGCTGATTTTCAGAAAACATATCCTGATGCTCAGGTTATTCATATTGAGAATGACTTACTCATGACAGATGAAAAAGGTATCTATCATTTTTCGGATGAAGCAATAGGAAAAGCACAACGACAAGGTATGACTATGATGAAAGAAGCGTGCAAACGTAGTATGAAAAAAACGGAAGAGAATATTCTCATCATTAATTCTAATACGAATCAAAAATCTAGTGCGTGTATTCATCTTATGCAATTAGCACGTAAACACCATTTTGAGGTAGAAGTCTATCGTCTACATAATTTTTTTCCTAATCAACATAATGTGCGGGAGGTTGATGTTTTGGCAGCCTACATCAAACTAAACCACAATCGATTACGTGAGGATATTGATGTACCACCAACGAAGCCTATGGATACAAGAACTGAAAAATTGATTGCAGAAATGGAAGCATTTGTACAGGAAGAGTTAGTATTTGATGATGTTCGGCAAACGTATGTTACCGAAAAATATTTACGTTGTGCTCGTCGCGACTATATCGCTAAAACTTCACAACGCTATCCGGAATTGCGTATTTTAAAATATGCTCGTAGTGTATTTTATGAAAATCGCTTTGATGATGCTTTGTTGGAAATGCGAGGTTTAATTATAGATACGCATAATAATATTATTGTGCGACCATTTAAAAAAGTCTTTAACTATTCTGAACGTATTGCCCAAGATAGTAAATATCCTTTGGTATTACATGATTCTGATCCTGTTGAGGCGGTTGTTAAAGTTAATGGTTTTCTAGGATGTTGTACTTATGTTGATTTACCTCCTGAACATTTAAGTTATACGGCAGCATTTAATAAGCAAATCCTATATTCCACCACAGGATCGCTTGATAGTAGTTATGCTGATATGGTTCGAATACACTGTCAGAAATATGAAGCATTATTTCGTTCATACCCTAATCATACTTTTTTATTTGAAATTAACGATGCTAGTGATGTTCATATTATTAAAGAGACGCTTGGTGAAACCCTCATTGGTATTATTGAAGTAGCTACAGGAAATATCTTTACTGAGCGAGAACTAAATACTCTTGCGGCTCAATATAATGCGACTCAACATACCGTACTCCGCCGTCCAACATTATTGGAGACTATAACTTTTAGTGAACTAAAAACGTTAGTGAAAACGGTTGAGCATGAAGGTTTTATGGTTTTTGATGCGAAAAGCAAAATGCTACTTTGTAAATTAAAATCACCATATTATTTGATATCCAAATTTTTAGGACGTAGTAATGCTAAGAACCTTAGTAATAAGCTAGATAAAAAGCATGTATCGGAAGAATATTATCCATTAATTGATTACATTTATGAACATTGTGATGTTTTTAATATAATGACCGAATTAGAAAAAATTGATTTTATCCAAAAATTTTTGAAAGAGAGTGTTTAAAATTATTATGAGTAAAGTGTTTTTTACATCTGATCTACATTTTGCGCACAAGAATATTATGAAGTTCTGTCCTTTATTTCGTCCATATCAAACATTAGAAGAAATGGAACATGCACTTGTGGCGCTATGGAATCAGACTGTTTCCCCTGAAGATATTGTTTATAATTTAGGTGACTTTTCTTTTTCCCGAGATATTGGGGCAATTGCTAAAGTGTTACGGCAGTTGAATGGTCAGCATCATTTAATTTATGGCAATCATGATAATGTGATTGTTCGCAACAGCGATTATTTTCTCAATACGCTAAAAGATGATGGCATACCCTTACTTACATCTGCTCAACCTTATTTAAAATTGATGCTTGAATCAGTAGAACAACCATTGATATTGTTTCACTATCCTATTCAAGAATGGGACGGTTGTCATAAAGGTTGGTTCCATTTGTATGGTCATGTGCATGATCGTATTGCTCCACTACCCGGACGCTTGCTTAATGTCGGTTATGATTTACATGGTCGTTTTCTCAGTGCAGCAGACATCAATACTTTTCTTGGTGAGTTGCCGTGGCTTACGCATCATACTGTAGCAGATACTGCTTTAGTCCAGAATGATGTGGAAAATGCTAAAGAGCAGGTTTGGACAAAATTATTGCAGCTTAATTATCGTATGGACGCTATTAAGCATAATGAAAAATAAAGGTTAAGATATTATAAATCTATAGGTTACTGATACTTTTTTGAAATCATAGACCTAAACATTATAGGGGTGTTTTTCTAAATGCCCTTATTATATATTCGCGTTTCATAGAGGTATTCAGCACGGTATCTTATGAGATTTTTCTGGATTGTAGAAGAGGATAAATTGTTTCAGCTTTATCACGTTTTTATTTTCCCATTCTTATTTTGACGACAGGCTTTGTGAGTTTCAGGTTGATTTGTTGAGTGCAAAAAGTTTTGGGGCTGTATTAGATTAGCCCAAAAAACCACACCAAAATCGCAGAGTTCTAAGCTGCTCTTTCGGTGTCCCAAAGTTAAAACGAAACTCGCATTCCGAGACCTATGCAAAACCCTCCGACTCATCCACGCATTCATTTTTCAACACAAATGAGCCTGTTTTCTGCTCATTTTCTTGCATCATCATCCCTGAAATACCCAATATCTGGACGATTCCCCGCCTTTTAGACAGGAAAAGCCATCTCTATCCT
>JAUMZX010000101.1 GCA_030527905.1 Cardiobacteriaceae bacterium | reverse complement strand
ACAAAACGCCTTATGAGGTTTTGGATGATTATTTTCAATAGGAAGTGTAAACAACGCGGCGATTTCCTACAATTAATCTAAGTTAGATGGTTTGAAAATTTTGCTAACCATCTTTGTTAAAAGGAATCTACTATGCTGGAATCTATGTTGTTACGGCAACGTTTGGCCAAACGCGCTGCTTTTCTTGCGGGCATTCGTGCTTTCTTTGCGGCACGTGATGTGCTGGAAGTTGATACTGCCCAATTGCGCTCTTGTGGCGTTACCGATCCACATCTGCTTTCACTTGTTGCAGACGATGGTTATCTACAGACTTCACCTGAGTATGCGATGAAAATTTTACTCGCCTCTGGTGCAGGGGATATTTACCAATTGGCGCATGTTTTTCGCGGCGAGGAGCAGGGACGCAAACACAGGCGTGAATTTATGTTACTGGAGTGGTATCGCCTCGGATTTGACCATTATCAGCTTATGAAAGAGGTTGTTGCGCTTATTCATACTCTTTTACCAGCATATAAGCCAAAAACGGTTCTTTACACTTCCTACACAGAGGCTTTCCGTCAACATTGTATGATAGATATTGAGCAAATGGATGATAACGCTTTGGCTGACTTTTGCCATGCTCAACTGCCCGAGAGTTGCAATTGGCAGATGGAACGTGATGCTATGTTGGACCTTATTTTTAGCCATTATGTTGAACCAGCGTTAGGAAAAAATGCACTTGAGTTTATTACAGACTATCCGCCTTCACAGGCCGCATTAGCTCGTGTAACACAGGATAAGCAGGGAAAAATGACCGCTGCTCGCTTTGAACTTTATATAGATGGATTGGAATTGTGCAACGGTTTTTGGGAATTGGCTAGTGCCGTAGAACAGAGAAAACGATTTATGGATGACAACATTGAACGACAAAAGCACCATTTACCTGTAATGCCACTAGATGAGAATTTTCTTATGGCTTTGGAAAATGGCTTGCCAGATTGCGCAGGTGTGGCGTTAGGGGTTGATCGCTTACTGATGTTGCATTGTGGTGCAGCACATATTGATAGTGTGATTGACCCTTTATTGGTTTAACGTATTTATAGTTGCGACGGATACGGCAATAAAATAAATAGCTATTAACATAATGGCTAAAAAAATTCTAATAAGAATCTTTATAACATAATATCTTGATTTTCCTATTTATATAAACCTAGCAAGTTAACCAATTGTTTGTATTTTTCATATTTTTCTTGATAAGCGGAGAAGTTTACAGGATTTGGTTTGACGATATGCAAATGATGGTTTTGCTTTAAGGCGATAGCTGCATGCTTTCCATGTAGGCTCTCGGCGGCCATTAATGCAGCACCCAAACAGCCGATTTCGTCAACTTCTGGTATTTCTAATGTCTTGCCACTCAAATCAGCGAGCATTTGCATCCATATTGGAGAATGCGTCGGACCACCACTAACCCGTAAAGTCTGGATATGCGGGAATCTTTGATACATTCGCTCCAAATGCGTCATTAAACTAAAGAGTACCCCTTCATAGACCGCTTGTAATAAATGGGCTTGAGTATGGTGCATTTGCATACCGTAAAAACCAGCACTCATACCGAGTTGTGCATTCGTACCATATAAAAAGGGGATAAATATAACGCTGCTTTGTGCTGTGGGTAGCTCGACGACTAGTTGGTTGATAGTTTTATAGTCCAATCCCCATTGTTTTATGAACCATTCCAGATTGCCTGCTGAAGTTGGGCTCGCTTCCTGAATGAGAAATTTGTCTTCTTCGGTATAACGACCATGAGCAAAATGAATGGCTTGTCTATCATCAATATAATCAGAGATACCCGTTACAATCGACCATGTCCCTAATATGACATTGAGTTTGCTTTCGTCATTATCGGTTAAACATAACGTCATGGCAGTAACGTCAAAGACTCCACCTGCTACAGGTGTCCCAGCCACTAAGCCACATTGTTGTGCGGCTAATTCACTAATATGACCCGTAATTTGATTTGATTTGGCAATAGGCGGTAATTTATCCAGTATTTCTGATATACCTAATATATCAGCCAGTTTTTCATCATACTGCCCCGTCGCCATGTTGTATAAATTACTTTCTGAGATATTGCTTTCTTCGCAATGTAATTCGCCCGTTAGGCAAAAGCGCAAGTAATCGTGCGACATGAGTATGCAGTCAATTGCGGCATAGCGTTCTGGTTCATGTTCTTTTAACCAGCGTAAGATAGCGACTGGATGTCCAGTCCATAAACCTTGACGTGATATGGGGTAAACCTTTTCTGCTAGACCTTCCTCTTGCCATTCTTTGACAATGTGAGATGCTCGTTGATCGGAAGAAAGTATTGCATGACCTAAAGGTTCTCTTTGTTTATCAAGTAAAAAAGCGCCTTTCCCTTGCGCGGAGATGGCAACACAACTGATATCATGCGGATCAATCTTGCTGGATATTACCGTTTCTCGAATGACTTCTGCGCAGACTTGCCATAACTCAGCCATATTTCGTTCTGCATACCCTGCTCGAGGGCTGATGATATTAACGTTCCGACGTATACAAGCGAGGATATTTCCAGTTTCGTCAAATAATGCTGCTTTGATGAAGGTGCCGCCACAGTCAATGCCAAGATAATAATTCATGATTTCTCCTTAATTTCTGAAGAAAATCCGTTTTAACCGACTGGTTGAGACCTCGCCGCGACGTAGTTGGTCAAGGAATACGGCTAAAATAATGACGAGGCCGATAATTAAGCGTTGTAAGTAGGATGTAACATTTAATAAGGTTAACCCGTTCTGTAACACCCCCATAATCAATGCCCCAACTGCCGTACTAATCACCGAACCAATACCGCCCATGAGACTTGTGCCACCGATTACGGTAGCGGCAATGGCATCTAGTTCGTACCCCGTACCTGCGATAGGTTGAGCGGCATTTAATCGACCTACTAATATAACTGCGCCGACTGCGGCCAGTGCGCCGTTAATAACATAAGTTTTAATTTCCAATTTATTCACATTAATGCCGGATAGACGTACCGCTTCTCGGTTGCCACCTAACGCATAAACTTGTCGCCCGAAAACAGTCTGGGTTAGAACATAAAAGCTAACTAAGACGACGACTAAGGCAATAATGACCGGTATTGGGATTCCGAAAGTTCCAGTAAGAGCAAGTCGCCCATTGCCGAAAAAACGTAATGCTTCGGGAAAATTGTAAATTGTTTTTCCGTTAGACAACGTTAAAGCTAAGCCGCGTGCAATTCCCATCATGCCTAGTGTTGTGATAAACGGCGTTACTTTGCCATATACAATAATAAAGCCATTGATGTAGCCACAGAGGGCGCCGACTAGAATAGAAGCAAAAACGGATACCAGCACCATACATATTAAGGAAAACTGTGATGCATTCTCTCCTAATAGTTTTACACCCCAATGCGTAAAAAGGCCTAAACAAACAGCGCTTAATGCCACGATAGAACCAACGGAGAGGTCAATACCACCAGTTAGAATGACGTAGGTCATGCCCACAGAAATAACGCAAATTACAGAAACCTGTAACAGGATATTTAAGATATTATTGGTAGATAAAAAAGCATCTGAAGTCAGGGACATCCCTAAAACCATAAAGAAAAGGACTAACCCAATACCTAGCTTTGAAATGATTTTTTTTAGTGAAAACATACTATTCATTCCTTATTTAAATGCCGATCATCAAGTGCATTAAATTTTCTTCTGTAATTGCGGAGCGTTCTGTTACTTCTTTTATCTTTTCACCATTACGCATCACAATTACCCGATCAGAAATAGTGATCAGTTCTGGTAAATCTGAAGAGACCATGACAATAGTCCCTCCATTTTCGGTAAATTGACGCATTAAATCGTAAATCTCCGATTTTGCGCCGACATCAATACCGCGTGTAGGTTCGTCAAAGAAAAGAATATCCACGCCGCTTTCCAACCAACGCGCAATAATCACTTTTTGTTGGTTACCGCCTGATAGGGTTTTGGTTTGTTGCTCCTGATCTTTGGAAGCAATCCGCAATTTATTACGATTGTCCTCTGCGACCTTACGTTCCAATTTCTTGTCTAAATGCCATTTGCGCCAGAAACGCGGCAAGATAGGAAGCGTCATATTCTCTCGAATACTCATGCCTAGCACTAAACCCTGTGATTTACGATCTTCACTAATGAGACCAATCTTATGTTTTACCGCGTCTTCCGGAGAATTGATACATACTTCTTTTTGGTCAATATAAATATGACCACTTGCTTCATCTGCACCATAAATTGCACGAAGAACTTCGGTACGACCAGCTCCAACTAATCCGGCAAAGCCCAAAATTTCGCCCTTATTAACCGTAAAGGACATAGGCTTAATATGTTTATTATGCAGATTCTCTACGCGTAGTTTTTCCTGCTCAAAAGAGGCGATACGCTGATAGCGGCTAAAATCGATTTCTCTTCCAACCATCAGCCGTACAATCTCTTCTGGCGAAGTATCTTGATAATGCATCGTACCAGTAACACAGCCATCTCTTAGTACCGTTACGCGATCAGCAATAAACTTAAATTCTTCTAGGCGGTGTGAAATATAAATCATAGCCACACCTTTTTCTTTTAACTGATGGATGATTTTAAACAGCACTTCCGTGTTTTTACGTGAAATAGAAGAGGTTGGTTCATCAAAAATAATAACTTTATACTCACTGAAAATCGCCTTAGCAATTTCTACCATCTGTTGTTGCGCAATGGAAAGATCGGAAATTAAATCATCCGGACGAATATCTAATTCTAATTCCTCAATAATTTGGCGCGTTTTCTCTCTCATTTCAGACCAGCGCATTTGTCCGAATCGAGCCGCCTTTTCCGAACCAAGAAAAATATTCTCAAGCACGGTAAGTTGAGGAACAAGCATCAATTCTTGATGGATAAAACCGATACCGAGTTCCTGAGCTTGTTTTACGGACACAGGCAAATAGTTCTGATCCTGATAAAACATTTCACCTTTATCAAGGCTATAAATACCTGCGATGATTTTGCATAACGTTGATTTTCCGGCACCATTTTCTCCTATCAGACATAGCACCTCTCCGGCATGGATATCCAGATTGATATCATTCAATACGTTTACGCCAAAAAAACTTTTGGAAACATTATGTAAGCGCAATATAGGATTATCGTTCATTGCTTACCCCTGTTTATTTGAGTTAAATATTTTACAGAACAAAACAAAATTTCTCTATAAATTGAGAAAATAATCGTAACTTCAACGAAAAAATACAGGTAAACTAACGTGCGTTTCAGATTGAAACAGTATTTCCACAATGAATTTAAGGAGCATGTCTATGAAATTTAATTTGTTGAAAGATATATTAAAAATAAGTGTTCTTGCGGCTTTGCTGCCTGGTGTAGCCTCTGCGGCTGATAAGCCACAGATTGCATTATTGATGAAAACACTGAGTAATGAGTATTTTATCTCTATGCAACAAGGGGCAGAAGAAACAGCGAAGCAGAAAAATGTTGATTTAACTATTCAAGTCGCTGAAAAAGAAGACTCTACCGAGCAATTGGTTGGGCTAGTGGAAAATATGATAGCGAAGAAGGTTGATGCGATTATTGTTACGCCAAACGATTCTATTGCCTTTATCCCTGCCTTCCAGAAAGCTGAAAAAGCAGGCATTCCCATTATTGATTTAGATGTGCGCCTAGATGCCAAAGCTGCGGAGTCCGCCGGTCTAAAATTCAATTATGTTGGTGTAGATAATTTCAATGGTGGTTATCTTGAAGCAAAAAATCTTGCTGAAGCCTTGGGTGGTAAAGGAAACGTTGCGATTCTGGAAGGCATTCCTGGTGTGGATAATGGCGAGCAACGCAAAGGGGGCGCATTAAAAGCATTTGCTGAATATCCTGATATTAAAATCGTTGCTTCGCAATCTGCTAATTGGGAGACGGAGCAAGCATTGAATGTTGCTACTAATATACTCACTGCTAATCCTAATATTAATGGTATTTTTGCCGCGAACGATAATATGGCGATTGGTGCCGTAACTGCGGTAGAAAACGCAGGATTGTCAGGGAAAGTGCTGATTACAGGTTATGACGGCATTCCGTTGGCGATTGATTATGTTAAGCAAGGGAAAATGCAAAACACAATTGATCAGCTTCCGAAAAAACAAGTCGCCATTGCGATTGAGCATGCGCTGAAACAGATTAATAAAGAGCCAATTCCTGCTGTTTATTATGTGGATCCTGTCGTGGTTGATAAGGCAGAATCTAAAAATTATTGATAGTTGATTTTTAAAATAGCATACGTTTTGACTGCACTTTATCTCGTCTATCAAGGATTCAGAAAAAAGTGCGGTCTATTTTTTAAGTTTTATCGGCGCGAAGTTTTTACTGATCTTCAGTTTATATATTGCGTATTGGTTTGTTATTGCGCTGTTTAAATACAGCTAATCATGATGGCAATCATATTTTAGGGTTAGAAAAGCGGCGATATTTTTCCAATGCAGGTCGTAGTCCGCTTGGATATCCAATAATTGCCCCGTATGTGGGTGATGAATCTGTAAATGCTGTGCGTGCAACATTAAGCGCAAGGTACCAAGGTGCTCACGTAATATACGGTTCTGTCGATTATCGCCATGAGCAGTATCACCGATGATAGGGTGATAGATGTGTTTGAGATGACGACGTAGTTGGTGTTTACGTCCTTGTTTGGGTTGTAGCGCTACAAGGCTGTAGCGTGAGGTGGGATGTTTGCCGTCGCTATTAAAGAGACACTCGCTCCGTTGTAAACAACGATAATGGGTTTGTGCCGCTTGTGGTGCTTTGTCTTTTTGACGGTCACGGTCGGCGATTTTGTCCGCTTGGTAGCTTAGTGGGTAATCAATCTCGCCGCTATCAGGTAACCAGCCGCGAACGATGGCGTGGTAGGTTTTTTGTGGCTCCTGGTTTCGGAAAGCCGCGTTTAATATGCTGGCGGAATCGCTGTCAAAGGCGAAAAGCAGTACACCAGAGGTGGGACGGTCTAATCGATGGATAGGATAGACGTGACGTCCCATTTGTTCTCGTAAGGTCTGTAATACGAAAGTGGTTTCATGACGGTCTAGCACGCTACGGTGCACAAGCATGCCTGCTGGCTTGTTGATCGCAATGATGGAGTCGTCTTGGTAAAGGATAGGGAGGATGTTCATGGAGCGCTGGCTAGAAGTTCAGAAACGGTCACGAGGGTATAGCCTTGGGCATGTAGTCCATCAATAATATGTAGGAAATTGGAGCGTTGTTTACAGTAATTTGAGAGAATACTGTAA
>JAUMZX010000100.1 GCA_030527905.1 Cardiobacteriaceae bacterium | reverse complement strand
GTTTTAGATGATTATTTTAAACAGGAAGTGTAAACAACGCGGCGATTTCCTACACATAAGGTTTTATACTCATCATGCAGCTTGTTTAATGCGTTAACCCCACAATGTTGATGAAAAATACGGAAAAAACGTAAACGGTCGGGTTTTTGGTTTAGCGATTGGAAAAATGCAACAAAATTATCACTCAGATTTTTCCAGGTATCAGGTGCTGATATGGCATTCGAATTTTGTTGTAGTAATTCAGAAAATTGTATTTTTGCCAGTGCCGCAATAATTTCTTCTTTGTTGGCAAAATGCCAATAAATAGCGCCTCGGGTAACGTTAGCTTTTTGTGCGATGGCATTTAACGTAGTTTGTACGTATCCTTGTTCATCAAAAAGGATGAGGGCAGCTTCTAAAATAGCATTACGAGTTTGTTCGGCTTCTGCTTTGGTACGTCGCATGGTTGTGATTGTTTATTTATGAATGAGTTAGGTATTCTAGTATAGCAAAGATATTTGGACCTACATACAGGAATGTATATAATATGTAAGAATTAATCGCGTTGTTTACACTTTTCCTTTTTGCATGGATGCCCAATTTTGGACATTTTTAGCTATTGTCAAGAATGCCAAAGGCACGACAAAGTCGCATGGTTCTTGATGGTAGCTAAAAATTCCTAAAAAATCCTTTATGCAAAAAATAAAAGCAAACAAATCTCAAAAATGTAAACAACGCTCCGATTTCCTACATATAATAGACTGTTCTTTACTTCGTTTATCTACTGTGCGATAAGAAGTACGATGAATAAAAGAAAATGTTACGAGGAAAATATGATGGAGAAGCATCTGAAAAATGTAGTGGCTGTTATTGTTGTATCAATGTTAATGCAAGCAGCAGTCGCACAGGAAGAAAAGGCGGAAAAGGCAGAGAAACCTGCTGCCGCACAAGAACAAAAACCGCCGGCAGCGGGGGTTATAATTGTGAAGCCACAAACAGTGGTTGTAACGGAAAATCTTCCCGCGCGTTTAGAAGCCTCGCGTGAAGCTGTTATTCAACCGCAGGTGAGTGGTATTGTGCAAAAACGCCTTTTTGAAGAAGGTTCTGTGGTGAGAGCAGGGCAACAGCTGTATCAAATTGATGATGCTGTGTATCTTGCGAATCTGCAATCGGCAAAAGCACAGTTGGCGCAGGCGCAAGCAAACAAGGGGTTGGCTCAGAGTACGGCTAACCGTTATGCGCCTTTGGTGAAGGAAAAGGCTATTTCACGCCAGACTTATGATCAGGCGCTTGCTGAAGTAAAAGTGGCTAGTGCCAATATTATGGCAGCAGAAGCGGCAGTGAAGCAGGCAGAGATTAATGTGCAGTACGCGAAAGTCTTTGCCCCGATTTCTGGCATGATTGGTCGTTCAAATGTCTCTGAAGGTGCTTTAGTTTCTGCCGCAGGTGCGGTAAATATGGCGAAAATACAGCAATTAGACCCACTGTATGTCAATATTACGCAATCGGCAGCAAATCTCATGAAGATTAAAAAGGAGTTTCAGTCTGGCGCTTTGAAAGGCGTAGATTTCTCTGTACAGGTTATTTTGGATGATGGCACGCCATACCCGCATAAAGGACGATTGTTGTTTGCTGATCAGACGGTTGATGCAAATACGGGAGAATTGTTATTACGCGCCGAAGTGCCAAACCCTGATGGATATTTGTTGCCGGGGTTGTATGTGCGTGTCGATATTCCACAAAGTCAGTTTCACAATGCGTACCTTGTTCCGCAAAGTGCGGTAACTCGCGGGAAAACGGATACGTTGCGTGTTGTAGCCGCGGATGGTTCGTTTGCTCCGCGTGAAGTAAAAATTTCTGGTACGCAGAAAAATCAGTGGATTATTACGGATGGCCTGAAACCGGGAGAAATGGTGATGGTCGATACGTTATCGCAATTGATGGCTGGGGCAACGCATATTACGCCTCTGATTATAAGTGAGAATGGGAAGCCTCAAACATCTGCGGGCGATGCTAAAACGGGCGATAAAGCAGCGACTAGCAAACCTGCGGCGCAGTAATTCGGGGGAAGTATGTCCAAATTTTTTATTGACCGCCCAATTTTTGCTTGGGTAGTTGCGATTTTTATTGTGCTTGCAGGTTTGTTGTCGCTACGCAGTTTACCAGTGGAACAGTATCCTAATGTTAGCGCTCCAACTATTAGTCTGAATGTTTCTTATCCTGGAGCAAGTGCAGAAACGATTGAGCAATCGGTGCTGTCCATTATTGAACGGGAAATGAATGGTATTGATGGTCTTGATTATATGAGCGCCAAGGCATCTGCTAATGGTACTGGGTCTTTATCGTTAACTTTTGTTTCTGGTACGGATGAGGATATTGCCCAAGTCAACGTTCAAAATGCGTTATCAAAGGTTACTTCGCGTCTGCCGTCTTCTGTCACTCAAAATGGGATAACGGTCTCAAAAGCGAGTAGTAACTTCCTCATGGTGGTAACACTTAATGTGAAGGAAGGTGCAAAAATGAGTACCGGGGAAGCTGCCGATTATGCCGTGCGTAATATTATTCCGGAGCTGCAACGTATTGAAGGCGTCGGTGGTGTGCAGCAATTCGGTTCAGAAGCTTCATTGCGTATCTGGCTCTTGCCAGAAAAGTTGCGGGGTTATGGCTTGAGCGTTGGCGATGTTTCAGAGGCTATTTCTGAACAGAATCGACAAATTCCAGCGGGCAGTATTGGGGCTTTACCGGCTTTAGAGGGACAATCGTTTTCTGCAACGGTGAATGTTTCTGGTCAGTTGAGCGATGTCAATGAATTTGGGAATATTGTTGTTAAAAGCACGGATAGTGGTGCAACCGTTCGTTTGAAAGATGTGGCGCGATTGGAAATTGGGCAGGAGAGTTATGCAACTTCCTTGCGTTTGAATGGAGAAGCGAGTACAGGGATGGCTGTACAGCTCGCCAATGATGGTAATGCGGTTGCTGTTGCTAAAGCTGTTCGCGCGCGAATGGAAGAATTAGCGCGCTATTTCCCGGAAGGGCTGAAATGGTCCGCACCTTATGACACGTCAAAATTCGTCGATATTTCTATTGAGCAAGTTTTGCATACGTTAGCAGAGGCGATGTTTTTAGTTTTTGTCGTCATGTTCCTGTTCCTGCAGAATTTGCGCTATACCTTGATTCCAGCTATTGTCGTGCCGGTTTCTCTCTTGGGTGCGATTGCTTTGATGAGTCCGCTCGGCATGTCGATTAACGTGTTAACCATGTTTGCGATGGTACTGGTTATCGGGATTGTGGTGGATGATGCCATTGTCGTTGTGGAAAACGTTGAACGCTTAATGGCGGAAGAAAAACTCACGCCTTACCAAGCTACCCGTAAAAGTATGGGACAAATTTCCGGTGCTATCGTTGGTATCACCTTGGTGAATATTGTAGTTTTTGTTCCAATGGCATTTTTCTCTGGTACCACAGGGGGGATTTATCGTCAGTTTGCCCTCGTTATGGCCGGTTCTATAGGGTTTTCCGGATTTCTCGCATTAACGTTGACGCCTGCACTTTGTGCGACATTGCTTAAACCAGTGCGAGATGATCACCACGAGAAGGGCGGCTTTTTTGGTTGGTTTAACCGTATGGTGAAGTTTTTCACACATGCATATGAGGCAACGGTTGCTAAATGTATCCGTATCAGTTACGCCATGTTTGTGGTTTACGTTGCAATTGCTATTGGCGCTTTCTATATCTATACCAGATTACCGAATAATTTCTTGCCAAACGAGGATCAGGGCTATTTGATTGCCAGTGTACAGTTACCTGCCGGTGCTACGGCAGAGCGAACGGTGGAAAAACTGAAAGAGTTGGAAGCTGTGGCAAAGTCTGTCCCTGAAATAGAAAATGTCGTTGCTGTTCAGGGGTTCAGCTTTTCAGGAACCGGACAAAATATGGGGATAGCCTTTTTGACATTGAAAGACTGGTCAGAGCGTTCTGCTCCGGGACAGGGGGCTAGTGCACTGGCAGGAAAATTAATCGGCGGTTTTATGGGAATTCGTGATGCAACCATTTTTGCGCTGAGTCCGCCGCCTATTCCTTCGCTAGGAACATCTAGTGGTTTTAATGTTATTTTGGAAGACCGTAGTAATGCTGGTCATGCAGCCTTGTTGCAAGCGCGCAATATGATGCTGGGTATGGCCGCGCAAGATAAAGATACGCTCACACAAGTGCGTCCTAATGGCTTGGAAGATGCCCCGCAATTGCATTTAAACATCAATCGAGACGCAGCATATGCACAAGGCGTCAGCATATCAGCGATTGCCAATACGATTGGTACCAACCTTGGTTCAGCCTATATCAACGATTTTCCTAATAAAGGGCGTTTACAGCGCGTAACCGTTCAGGCTGATGCGACAGCACGTATGCAACCACAAGATTTGTTGGCGTTAAATGTGCCAAATCATACGGGTGGACAAGTGCCGCTCGGCAATATTGCTTCGCTAGATTGGGAAAATGGACCGATGCAGGCTGTGCGTTATAACGGTTATCCTGCGATGGAAATTACCGGTTCGGCAGCGCAAGGAAAAAGCCTTGGTGATGCTATGAACGCTATTAGCGCTATCGCGCAAAAATTACCGTCTGGTTTTGGTATTGAGTGGTCTGGCTTATCATTAGAACAAGAGCGTGCTGGTGATCAAAAAGCCTATATCTACGCCTTTACCGTACTTGCCGTATTCCTCTGTCTTGCTGCACTCTATGAAAGCTGGTCGATTCCATTTGCGGTATTGCTTGTTTTACCGCTAGGCTTTTTCGGCGTTGCGGGGGGAGCAACATTCCGCTCTTGGTTTAATCAACTTATGGCGGGGATATTTGGTGGACCAAGCGCCGTAGCGCATGCGGAAACTTTTGCCAATGACATTTACTTTACCATTGGTCTGATTACCGTTATGGGACTAACAGCGAAGAACGCTATTTTGATTATTGAATTTGCCAAAGATCTGCAGGAAGGCGGGAAAACGCGCATCCAAGCTGCGCTCGCTGCCGCGCACCTGCGTTTCCGCCCTATCATTATGACCTCATTAGCGTTTATTCTGGGTGTCGTTCCGCTCTATATTGCGACGGGAGCAAGTTCGGCGAGTCAACGTGCTATCGGAACCAGCGTATTTTGGGGGATGAGTGTGGGAACTTTCCTTGGATTGGTGATGATTCCCATCTTCTTTGTCATCGTGCGTCGCCTCTTTCCTGGGAAACTTGGTGTGCATGACAAATATGCTCGCCCTGAAGACCAGCCTTATTGATGATGCAGGAGAGAACTATGAAAAACTTATTACTAAAACCGATTCCGTTTGCTTTAATCTTAGCTGGCTGTTCTTTAGTACCGAAATACGAACAACCTAATGTGGCATTACCGCAGAACTGGATGGATGTTGCCATTCATGAGCAGTCTCAAGCGCCGACAGCAGACCAGCTGGGTTGGCGTGAATATTTTCGTGATCCTCGCCTGCAGAAACTCATTGAAGAAGCACTGGCTTATAATCATGATCTGAAAAAAGCGGCGCTCAATATTGAGATTGCAGAAGCACAATATGGGATTCAGAAAACGGAGCGGTTGCCGTCCGTAAATGCCAATGGGAGTGTCACGCGCAGCAGAACGGCAACAGACTTGACTGGCACAGGGCATTACCGCATTGGAGATGTCTATAATATTGGGGTTGCAAGTGCCGCTTTTGAATTAGATTTCTACGGTCGCGTTAAGTCGATGAGTGAGCAGGTTTTAAACCAATATCTTGGAACCGAAGAAGCACACGATGCGGCAGTACTCAGCATCATTTCGGCTGTGGCGAAAACCTATTATCAGGCGCGCATTGCACAAGCACAGATGGCATTAGCGGATGATGTACTTCATACACGACAAGAAACCTACCGTCTTTCAAAATTACAATACGACGCAGGTCTTATGACTGCGATTGATCTTCGTGGCGTAGAAACGCAGATTGAAAGTGCGCGCAGTAGCTATGCTGAAGCGAAACGTAGCCATCAACAAGCATTAAATGCGTTGTCGAAACTTTTGGGTAAACCGATTGGTGATATCCAGTTGCCACCTGCGGGAGATTTGAATAGCCAATTTGCTCAATTGGGATTACCCGCGGGCATACCATCTAATGCACTTCTACATCGGCCAGATATTCGTGAGGCTGAATATCAGCTCAAAGCAGCAAACGCTAATATTGGTGCAGCGAGAGCAGCACTTTATCCAAGTATCAGCTTGACCGGAAATATCGGATTCGGTAGTACCGAATTGGATCAGTTGATTAAAGCGCCTAATCTAGGTTGGACATTCTCACCAAGTATTGTGTTACCTATTTTTGATCGCGCTAAACTCAACCGTAACGTGGACATTGCGGAATCACAGCAAAAACTGGCAGTTGAAAACTACCAAAGCATTGTACAGAGTGCTTTCTATGAAGTGGCCGATGCGCTTGCCGCGCGGGAAACATTAGCAGAACAATATGCGGCCCAATTGCGTGGGAACAAAGCCGTTTCTGATCGTTTACGTTTGGAGAATCTGCGCTTTGAATCGGGCGTGAGTACGGCACTGGATCGTTTAGATGCGCAACGAGAGAGCTATTCTAGTGACCAAGCATTATTGGCAACTGAGTTACAAATTCTAGCCAACAATGTTGATCTCTACATCACAATGGGCGGCGGTTTACATGAATACGGCGTTAGTGTTGCTGCTCTGGATAAAGAGAAATCTACTCATCATAGTAGTAAGTCAAAACAGAAACAGAAGTAATAAAGCAACACTACCGGTCAGAAAAAATAGATAACAATAAAGACGGCATCAGCCGCCTTTATTGTTTGAAATGCTTTATGAGAGCATAGCGCTTTAATCAGTCGATACGGAAAGGACGGGCTACCAATCCTAATCCGCGTGAACCAATATGTTATGTGCGCGCCAAAATAAGCATCAATCTGCTAGGGCTTAGTTATCTTTATTAATCAGCTTATTACTCGCGAATATTCCCGCGATACCACCGATAATAAAGCCGGCACAGCATTTCATGAAGGTGTTAGAAGAAAAAACAGTGCGCATATCACCACCAGTTACTTTACCGTCAAAAAACTCATGCCAAAAGATTGCCCATCCAACTTGTTCGATTTCGTTCAACAAAAATAGGCGGACAATAACCACACCAAGCACGGCAAAAGCGAGGGTAATCAGAATTTTCATGTAGTTCTCCATAGGGTTGTAGAAAGTTTGATTTTTTAATAGACATCCTGAGTCCTGTGCAAAACCCTCCATCTCATCCACTCATTCATTTTGGGGCTGTATTAGATTAGCCCAAAAAACCACACCAAAATCGCAGAGTTTTAAGCTGAGACCTTTGCAAAAGGACCCCAAACCGCTTACATTACCCCGACATCCA
>JAUMZX010000099.1 GCA_030527905.1 Cardiobacteriaceae bacterium | reverse complement strand
ACAAAACGCCTTATGAGGTTTTGGATGATTATTTTCAATAGGAAGTGTAAACAACCCGACGATTTCCTACATCTATAGAAATTTATCAGGTTGTTTACAAACGTTGTGGGAATAGTTGTAATAAACATGTACAAGAAAATTAAGTTAAGCATTATATAACGAATAAAATAGGGACAGTCCTAGATAACTAGAGAAATTCAAAGCTAAGTTAGAATGATTACTATGCGAAAAAGTCGTCTAAATTGGAAAATAAACTTATCGAACTATTTGTTACAGGTGTAACGGCAAGACTAGCTGTTACATTAGCTGGTGTAAACAAAAATACCACCAGCCCCTTTGCTTGCCGCGCCGTGACCGCGTTTACCTTTTTTCTGTCTGCCAAAATAACCTCACGTCCAACTCGACTGAACCGTCAAAAACCCCATCAGCTCGAAGTAATAACTGATAGGAAATAACTTGGCGGATTCTCTGGTAGGAACAACATGGCAGAATTGGCTTGAATACCCAAAATATCAGTAGTGAAACGGGCGGCCACTTCTAATACAAAAAGCTGTAATAGTTTTCTTTGTGTTGATTTTTTAATTTTGCTAAGAGACCTCTATTTCTGAGGTTCATCATCACCATAATACATAACCCCGATTTTGATTTTTTGTCGGCCATTTTTTAGTCGCCATTCATTAGTATCGCGTAAAGAATAAACACAGCCGCAGTATTCTTGCATATAAAAATGTTCACGTTTACTAATTTGAATCATACGTTGTGAACCACCGCCTTTACGCCAGTTAAAAGTCCAATATTGAACATTAGGATAAGGTGCCGCCGCT
This sequence comes from Cardiobacteriaceae bacterium, assembly GCA_030527905.1. Classification (GTDB taxonomy): domain Bacteria; phylum Pseudomonadota; class Gammaproteobacteria; order Cardiobacteriales; family Cardiobacteriaceae; genus Cardiobacterium. Next base: position 6,601 of record JAUMZX010000099.1, on the reverse strand, counting down.
CGGATACCGCTTTCATTAATTTGATTCATATTTTTCCAACGACTAATCCCTAATGAACTGGTAATAACAGGAAATCCATGTTCATGCGCATAAAGAGCCGTGCGTTCAAAACGCATATCAAAACACATGCTACAACGACGACCTCGTTCAGGATCCCATTCCATCCCTTTTGCTCGCAAAAACCAGTTGTCCGTATCATAGTCACAATCAATAAAAGGAACTTGATACTTTTCCGCAAAGGCAATATTTTCGTCCTTACGCAATAAATATTCCTTGCGTGGATGAATATTAGGATTGTAGAAAAATATAGTGTAATCAATTCCAGAAGCTAGTAATGCTTCCATAACTTCTCCAGAACATGGAGCACAACAAGAATGTAGTAGAACTTTTTTATGCCCGTCTGGAGGGATAAGTTTAGAACGTTGAAACTGAGTTGCTATATTCATAGTTAACGATTAGTTGCGGCTGGAACAAGATTTTTAAATATGCTATCTGGGATAGGGCACGACTGATTATCTTGAAATAGGTAGGTACTGCCTTTGTAATTTAGTGTGCCACTACAACTATTAATGTTACTGCTTTTAGGTTTATCATTAGTATCAACAGGAACTTCTGCCGTTTTCTCAGCACGAAAAAGAGTGCATCTACTATGGTGTTTTTTTGCATCAGCATCCACATAGACGTTTTTGTTTCCTTGGGCGCAACGATAAATAGCTCGCTCTACAATAATAGTTTCCATTTGTGGTTGCGGAGGACTGAGTTTTTCAATCGGCAAAGTGTTTGCATCTTCTGATTCTTGGGTTATTTCTTTTTCTGCCTGCTCTTTAATTGCCACTTCTGCTTGTGCTTGTTCAACAATTTTTTCTGCAGTATATGCTTCTAGATTGTCGCTATTTTTTATAATCTCTGCTGTATTATCTTTTTCTGATTCATCTTTTGTTGTAACGGTTGTTGCCGTAGTATTTTCTTTTGTTTCTACTTTTTCTCTTACAGTTTCTGCTACAGGAGAGGAAGGGCGAATGGCTTCTTCTTGACCTGTTGCATATTGAGCAATAGTTTTTTCACCTAATAATAAGGTAAAAAATATTAGGAAAATGATTTTATATTTACTCTTCCACACGGCTAAAAATGAGTGTTGCATTTGTTCCACCAAAACCGAAGCTGTTACTCATAATTGCATCAAGTTTATTCTGATGATTTTCTCTCAAGATAGGCAATCCTTCAGCGGCTTCATCCAATGTATCAATATGTGCGGAAGCTGCGAGAAAACTATTTTGTAGCATTAATAATGAATAAATAGCTTCGTTTGATCCTGCCGCCCCTAAGGCATGTCCAGTGAGAGATTTAGTCGAACTAATTAACGGTATTTTTTTTCCTGCGAAGGCAGATTTAATCGCTTCTAGTTCACGTGTATCACCTATAGGAGTAGATGTCCCATGAGCATTGATATAGTCAATGTCGCCCGTATGAGTCGCCATAGCCATTTGCATACAGCGTACTGCGCCTTCGCCAGAAGGTTGAACCATGTCATAACCATCTGATGTTGCGCCATATCCTGTAAGTTCAGCAATAATGTTAGCACCTCGTGCTTTTGCATGCTCATACTCTTCTAATACCAAAATACTTCCACCACCAGAAATAACGAATCCATCTCGACTAGCATCATAAGCACGTGATGCAATAGAAGGTGTTTCATTATAGTTACTAGAGAGAGCTCCCATAGCATCAAACATACTGGTCAGTGCCCAATGGACTTCTTCGCCACCACCTGCGAAAACAATATCTTGTTTTCCCATTTGGATGAGTTCGGCCGCATGACCAATACAGTGTGCACTGGTAGAGCAGGCTGAGCTAATTGAGTAATTAACGCCTTTAATAGCAAAAGGCGTCGCAAGACAAGCCGATGTCGTAGATGCCATAGTTTTGGTAACGGCGTAAGGACCAATACGCTTAACACCACTTGAACGCAAGGTATCTGCGGCTTCAACTTGTGCTGAAGGCGTTGCGCCACCTGTGCCAACGACTAACCCTGTACGGATATTGGAGATATGTTCTGGCAAAAGGCGAGCATGTTCAATAGCTTCTTTCATCGCAATATAGCAATATGCCGCTGCATCTCCCATAAAACGTAGAATTTTTCTATCGATATGTGCCTTTGTATCAATTTCTATGCTACCTTCAACTTGGGAGCGTAAGCCTTTCTCCTGATAAATAGGATTAAATTTAATACCAGATTTCAGGCTTTGTAGCGACGCCAGTACTTCTTTACAATTATTACCTATACTGGAGACGATGCCCATTCCTGTAACGACGACACGTTTCATTTGATTGCGCTCTCCTGATTAAAAACTGTCTGTGCTGGTAAAGAGTCCAACTTTTAAATCGGATCCATAATAAATTGCATTGCCATCAACTTCCATGACTCCGTCAGCAATACCAAGCACTAATTGACGCATAATGGTACGTTTTATATGAATACGGTATGTGATTTTTTTATTTGTTGGTAGTACTTGACCTGTGAATTTCACTTCACCACAGCCGAGAGCTCGTCCACGTCCTGCGCCGCCTTTCCAAGCAAGAAAGAAACCAACTAATTGCCACATCGCATCTAAACCAAGACAGCCTGGCATAACTGGATCACCCTGAAAATGGCAGGAGAAGAACCATAAACTAGGATCGATATCTAATTCGGCAATAATTTCACCTTTACCATAATTACCTCCTGTATCATTAATATGCGTAATCCGATCCATCATGAGCATATTAGGAAGAGGAAGCTGAGCATTCCCAGCACCAAATATTTCTCCTCGTCCGCTGGCAAGCAGTTCTTCTTTACTATAACTATGTTGTGGAATGTGTTGGATGGTCATTTATATCCCTTTTAATTTAGCGCTTTCTTGTATTGCTGCAACAAAATATTGTCTTTCCCATAGATATCATTTGCGACTTCTATTTTGCCATCTGGATCAGCCCACGTTGTCCAGTAAACCAAATAAATAGGTGTTTCAGGCGTATTTACCCATTGTTCTTTACTTTGATTCATCGCTTTTTTGATACGCTCTGCTGACCAACCTGTGTTCTGTAACAAGACGTTAGCAAACTCTTCGGGTTTTTGCAGTCGGATACATCCTGAACTAAAGGCACGATCACTTTTATTAAATAAATTTTTGCTCGGTGTGTCGTGCAAATAAATAGCATGCTTATTGGGAAATAAAAACTTTACTTTCCCTAATGCGTTACGTGCCCCGGGTTTTTGTCGTAGGGTATAGTGTAATGCAGAAGGTGAACTCCAGTTTACTTCACTAGGACGGACAACACGCCCACCAACGATAGCTTCAAAATTACCATCAAAAGCGCCAGGATTATTACGCAGCTTGGCAATTTTATCTTTCTTCAAAATGGTTGGTGGTACTGTCCAAGTTGGACTCATAACAATATGACGCAAATTATTTGTAAATGCCGGTGTTTGTCTGTCACGGCGTCCCATAATTGCTTTTGTTTCATAAATAGATTCGCCATCACGATACATTTTGACATAGTAAGATGGAATATTGACTAAAACGTAAGTATCGCCAAGTTCTTGTGGCAACCAACGCAATCTTTCCATATTAATCATAAGATTATCTGTGTCACGATTATAACCAGTATCACCATTTAATATATTTCGCATTTTATTATTAACAATACCATCTGCTTTGATCCCATGGTTTTGTTGATAGGCAATAACCGCCTGCTCAAGTTCTTCATCAAAATAGGAAGGATCACTGCTGCCAACTGCTGGAGTAGAGAGCTTTTCACGCAATATATTGACAGCATCATCGCTCATTCCTAGTCGAAGCGTGATTTTAGGAAGAGGAGGCGTATTATCTACAGCCATTCCTATATTGCCTGCAAGCGAGTTATATCGTTTTTTAAGTGCTAAATAGCGTGGATTCGCATCGTTGATAGTCCGGATTGCCGTTTCTATATCACCAGAGACAATTCCTTTAGCCAGCATATCGCCTAAATTCTCATCGCTAACTGTAGTCGCATTCCATTCTGGTTGTGTTTTATGCGGGTTAACTAAGCCATTCGCCAAATCGCCAGCAAGTGTTAGATAAGCATCAGATAGAAGGAGTTCCAAAGAAATAATATCGTTGTATTGTGTATTTGGTTGGAGGCTATTAATGAGTGCATTGTGATAACGTGAAATAGGAAGAGCATCTTGTGGTGCGTCAGCAATGAGTCGTTTAAGCGGTTCTACAGCTTCTAACACATTATTTTCTTGTGTCCAAATAGTAGGGTACTGTTCGTTTTCATAAAAGAGTTTTACCCGCTTCGGATTTTTAAGCTCGTAAATTTGCCCATTAAAATTCACTTGCTCGAGTTCTTGTGTTAACGCTTCAACAAGATCTATACGACGACTGTTAAATGGTCGCATCTCTTCATGAATGGTAGGCTGGTGTACAGGGGGTTCAGGGCGAATCAAGATACCAACATCATCATTATCCGAAAGTTCTTTAATAGCTTGAGAAGGATCAGGTGGCAGGTTATCAGCAATGGAAGGAGGTGCTTCATCAAACAGCACCTCATCAACGGGTTCTTGAGCATACGTCAAGCCATTGAGCGCCAAAAGTCCGATAACGGTAGCGATACGATGCCGTGAAAAAGCAGTCATGAACATTTTCCTAGAAATAGTGTGGTAATTAAAATATTGCATTATTTTAGCGGTAAATGGCGATGTTGTCCTAGATTTTTTATAGTACTTCTTTATTTGAATCAGCAAAGGGATAGTCTATGATGTTAAGCTAATATTTTAGCCATGCCGCCTAAGTCGTATGCCATACATCATTGATAACGCTCTTCCTGCACCCTTAGTAAGGCAATTGGCTGCCATGTTTTATGATGCTTTTCTTTTACTCGCATGCTGGATAGCATGTGGCTTCTTTTTTATTATCATAAGTAAAGGAGAGCCTATCACTTCGGGTATATTGCATTATTTATTACAAACAACAATGTTTGCAGTATGGGTCATGTTTTTCGTGTACTTTTGGAGCAAGCAAGGCCAAACGCTCGGCATGAGAGCTTGGCGTCTTGTGGTTGTTGATGAGCATGGCCGTAGTTTAACTTGGCGTCGGGCACTATTACGCTGGCTATGGGCTTTAATTACTTGTTTTATTATAGGGATAGGGATATGGTGGCGTTTTTTCGATACAGAGAAACGTACATTATATGATCGTCTCTCTAAAACCCGTTTGTATTTGCTACAAAGCAACCCTTATCCGTTAGTCAAAAAAGGAAAGAAGCATGTTTGAACATATTGAAAAGCTACCAGATGATCCAATTCTAAAAATTTCAAAATTGTATCAAGAAGATAGTCGGCCTGAAAAAATCGATGTAGGCGTTGGCGTCTTTCAAGATAGTAGTGGTAAGACGCCCATTATGCGGGCAGTTAAACTTGCTGAGCAACGTATCTGGCAAGAGCAAACGACTAAGGTTTATGTCGGCATTAATGGTAGTGAAGCATTTAACAAACACATGACTGCACTTATCCTGGGCAGAAATTATGATCACACTCGTGTTCGTGCAAACCAAGCGGTAGCTGGTACTGGGGCTTTACGTATTATTGCCGAGGTTTTGCGTGATATTGCAGCGGGCAAACGATTTTGGACGCCAGACCCCACATGGGGAAATCACCATGCAATTTTTGGCGCTTGTGGTTTTGGCGTTAATTCCTACCCTTATTATGATCGTGAAAAAAGTATCGTCAATCGTGAGGCTTTCTTTTCTGCACTAGAAAAAATGGGGGAAAACGATATCGTGTTGTTACACGGTTGTTGTCATAACCCGAGTGGGGCAGACCTTACACCTGAGGACTGGGACAAAGTAGCAGAAATTGCTGTTCGGAGAGGCTTCTTGCCCATCGTTGACCTTGCATATCTTGGTTTTGGTGAAGGGTTAGATAAAGACGCCTATGGTGTCCGCAAACTAGCCTCTAGTGTAGAGACCTTATTCGTTGCGGCATCTTGTTCTAAGAATTTTGGTCTTTATCGTGAACGGGTTGGTATTGTGCTCACTATTGCCAAAAACGCAGACACCGCTGATGCCTTGCGTACACACTTAGCCAGTGCTAGTCGCGCCATGATTTCTATGGCACCTGATCATGGTGCGGCTATTGTTGCTGAAATCCTAGCTGACGAAACCTTGTATGCAGAATGGTTGAAAGAACTAAATGAAGTCAGCACATATATCCGTCAGCGTCGTCAGCAACTTGCAGAGGCAATGGATAAAACCTGCGGGGGAAACTGGCGCTTTATCACTGACTCTCACCGTGGGATGTTTACTTTACTTCCATTAGGAAAAGAACGAGTCGAGCGTTTACGCAATGATTATGCGGTCTATATGGTTGGGGAAGGGCGCATTAATATTGCGGGAATGAAAAGCACAGATGACGTGCAACGACTAGCGGAAGCGGTTAAGAACGTACTCTAAACACTACATCTCTTCAAAATTTGGGGTCGCCGGTCATTAACAGGCGACCCCATTTTTATTACATGTTACACATAACACAATATGAGACCTGTGCAAAACCCTCCAACTCATCCACTCATTCATTTTTCAA
>JAUMZX010000098.1 GCA_030527905.1 Cardiobacteriaceae bacterium | reverse complement strand
TTTGTGTTGAAAAATGAATGAGTGGATGAGTTGGAGGGTTTTGCACAGGTCTCAATATGCATCAATAGTGGCAGTCGTTACCGTGATATAAAAAATGGCGTAAATTTCTAAACGTATATCTAAAGACAGCGCTTCTTAACACGAAAAGAAGCGACTCATAACAGATACAAAGCACGCCATCTCGCATTATAAAAAGCGACGGCAGCTAATTTCTACTTAACCAATGGCTCTCACGCCCACACCACCAACAATGCAGCAATCACGATAAACAACAGACCTAAAAGATCCTGCTTCTTCAACCTTTCCTTAAAAAAAACCGCAGAGATAATCAGCATGAACAAGACTTCAATCTGCCCAACCGTTTTTACAAGTGCGACATCCTGTAAACACATGGCGCTAAACCAACCTATCGAACCAAGACAGGAAAACGTACTGGTTGCCATTGCCAAACGCGGTTGCGCCAATAATTTACGCAAAGTCGCGCGATCATAAGCCAATAACCAGAACAGCAGCGCCATCGCTTGCAACGTCAGAATACTCAGTAAAACCCAAGCGGCAGCATGCAGTGGTGCGATATGAAGGCTTAGCCCCGCCTGACGAATCCAGAGCGAGGTCAGAGCAAAACACAAACCGCTACTCAGTCCCGTTACGAGCACACGTAACGATAACTGTCGCACTCCTGCGCCACTCAACAAAAACACGGCAACCGTGCCAATAAAAATCCCCAACCAGCCGAATAAACCCAGTTGCGTACCAAAGAACAATACACCAAGAATCGCAGCCAGAATGGCTTCGCTACGCGCCAGCCCCGCTCCAATTGCATAATTCTTCAAACGGAATAATTGCACCATCAGAGCAGTCGCCAAAATCTGCACCATCGCCGCGGCAAAAACATAAAGCACGAATGCCCGATTGAACGATGGCAATGACAAAGAAGGATCACGCAGATAAAAACTGGCGAGATAGCAGACGGCTATCGGAACAGCATAGAGAAAACGCGCCAAAGTTACGCCAAGCACGGGAACCGTATGGCTCAACTGCTTCTGTAACGCATTACGGCATGCCTGCATACAAGCCGCAAAAAGAGAGAATATCAACCAAGACATTGGCGCAGCCGCGTCAGTGTTCGCCCCCCTTTAATGGGTTTTCATCAATTGGAAGGCTTCCGGATTTGCCGTAGGAATCGCATCACCATTCGGCATCCGAATTTCCAAATACTCAGGATGAACGCGGAAGATCTTCCGTTGTCCTTCAGTGTCAATCACGATATGACTATTATCTTCAGTCCACTCAAAATGCCCTTCTCCCGTCCGGTCCTTATCATCAACGCCCAACATACGAATGCGGCTGGTATAAGTCATGTCTGGTTTTAAGACAATCATAGTTGCCACGCCTTCACAACTTGAGCAAGGCAAAATACCTTGATAGGTTCCCTGCCACGCGACCTTTTGACGCGCATTTTCCGTAACGCTACTATCCTGACGCTTAACCGTATGCTTTTCTTTGCCCGTATCCTTACTGGAAAAAGAGCAACCGGCCATAACAACGGCAATCAATACGGGAATTAAAAATTTTTTCATAGGGAAGTCTTACCTATTGAATGACGCCGCTATGGTATGGATTTTTAGCGGAGGCGCAAGTATCAATCTCACTACAATCTGTTGTAATCACGAAACAAACATTTCATACCACTCTGGAAAAAGCACAACCCGCCATAACAACGGCAATCAATACGAGAATTAAAAAATTTTTCATAGAAAGACCTTACCCATTAAATGATGCAGCTATGATATGGATTTCTGACAGAGGCACAAGTATCCATCTCCCTACAGCCGGTTGTAATCACGAAACAAGCATTTCATATAACTACGGTAATTCTGAATACCCAACATCAAGCAAATCTCCCGAAAAGCGATATAAGTACTTTCGTGCAAATGGGTTTCGCCACCAAGCAGCTGCCAATAAGGGCCGTGAAGTAATTCCCGCTTCAAATAAGGCTTCAAGCCAATAATATATAAATCGCCACCTTTTCGTCGTAAGCGTTTGCGTTCATTCAATAACATTTCAATACCGCTCACATCCAGATGATTCAAGCCTTCGGCAAGCAAAATCAGATGACGGCCTTTGCCGCTTTTAGCAGAAACCAGATGATTACGGACATGCTCAACCGCACCAAAAAATAACGAACCATTTAAATGTACGGCGCGTAACGGCGGAACAAAATCGGGCTGTTCCTGCAACTTTTGATATAGCGGTGTGAAATCAGCTTCGCTCAATACTGGGTGCGCAATTTTCTGCAAATGGAAAACCAAAGAAAGAATCACGCCGGTATAAATCGCGAATTCCAAGTTTAAAAAAAGCGTAGAAAGAAACGTTACAGCCAGAACGGCAGCTTCTTGCCGACTGATTCTGCAGGTATAACGCACACGCGGCAAATCCATTAACGTCCACGCCGCCAGGATAATCACGCCCGCCATGGCCGATAATGGCAAATCTTCAGTGAGCGTAGGGAGCAAAAATAAGATAAAAATTATAAATAACGCATTGATTATCTGTGCAAGCGGCGTACATGCCCCGCAACTATAATTCACTGCACTACGACTAAAAGAACCCGAAACGATATAGCAAGAACAAAAACTACCGGTAAAATTCGCTAAACCTTGAGCAAAGCACTCCTTATTAATATCAATCCGTTGTCCGGAGCGCACCGCCAACGAACGAGCAATCGAAGTGGCATTAATCAAACCCACTAACGCGATAGCACAAGCAGCGGGTAACAAAGCGAGCCATTGATGAAAATCCAATACCGGCAACGACAGCTGAGGAAAACCATCTGGCAAAGCTCCCAACATCAAAACACCTTGCGCCTCACCGCCTAGAAATACACAAAACAGACTCCCCAACAGCATTCCTATCAACATATAAGGCCAATTAGGCCGAAAAATGCGGATCATAATCGCTGCCAGCAAAGTGGTAACCGCAACCAACAGCGTAGGAACATGCAATTGTGGCAGCGCTTTGACTGTCGCAGCAAGACGTAACAATAAAGGACCGCTATCCACATGAATACCAAAAAAAGTGGGCAGCTGACTGGCCATCGTTAATACGCCCGCACCAAAAGTAAAGCCTGTTACCACAGTAGGAGAAATAAAGCTGAGCAGCCAACCCAAACGAAACACACTGAAAGAAAGCTGAATGATTCCGGCAAGAAACATCAACGTAAACGACAACGTTACATACAACGCGGAACCAAACGCAGCATGCGGTGCGATAATACTGGGGATAATAATAGAAAGCGCGACGGATGGTCCGCTAACCAAATGACGGCTGGAACCAAAAATAGCCGTTACAATCTGCGCTACCACCGCGCTATACAAGCCAAAAACGGGTGGCAATCCAGCAATAATGGCAAAAGCAATACCTTGCGGTAAAGCCAGAACAGCGCCCGTCACCCCTGCCCAAAAATCATGACGTAACGTTCGTCCGGTCATCACTGGCCAAGAGCGAAAAGGTAACCAAAGAAGTGTCAGACGTCTTAAATAATTGTGCACTAAAGCATTTTGCATAACCGACTCCAGACGAAAAACTTTATTTCCCAACGTACGGGTATAATACGCCCCTTTTGTGTTCATCAGGAATTATGCAGCTCACCGCTATTCGCCTTGCTGGCTTCAAATCCTTTGCCGACAACACCACCTTTCCGGTTGATGCGCCCGTAACCGGCATCATCGGGCCAAACGGCTGTGGAAAATCGAACATCATCGATGCTGTACGCTGGGTGCTCGGCGAAACCGCTGCCAAGCAGCTGCGTGGACAAGCCATGACAGACGTTATCTTTGCGGGTGCCAGTAACCGCCGCGCTGCTGCTGTGGCCAGTGTTGCCCTTCACTTTGATAACAGCGATGGCAAAGCTGGAGGCGCCTTTGCCGATTACGCCGAACTGGTTATTGCCCGCAAAGTGCTGAGCGATGGCCAATCACAATACAGCATCAACAACAAACGAGTTCGTCGGCGCGACATCGTAGAACTCTTACAAGGCACGGGAGTAGGTGCCCGTAGCTATGCGGTTATCGAACAAGGCATGATCAGCCGTATCATCGAGGCCAAACCGGAAGAACTGCGTAGCTTTATTGAAGAAGCGGCAGGCATTGCACTTTATAAAACACGGCGTAAAGAAAGCGAAACCCGCATGAATGAAGTGCGTGAACACCTTACACGCCATGATGACCGCTTACAACAACTCGGCAAACAACGCGACAAACTTGAACAAGAAGCGCGAATTGCTCGCACCTATCGACACCTCCAACAACAACAGCAAGAAGCCTCACACCGCCTACAAAGCTGGCAATACCAACAATTGCGTAGCCAGCTGGAAACCGCGCAAGCGCAATATAGCCATGACCGCGCTGCACTCAACGACCTCTTTGCCCACAGCGGCATTGACGAGCACCATATTGCCGACCTAGAAGCAAAACTAACCGCAGCCAAAAGCGCGCACAAAGCCGCAGAAAACGAAGCATTACAAAGTGCCGCACGATTAGCGCAACAACGTCGTGCCCTTGAGAATGGACGACAAGAACAACAACATCTGGCGCAAAACAGCCGCGACTGTGAAGCACGCATTGCCCGCCTGCAACAACAAAGTGGGGAAGACAGCGGTCAACAAGCCCACCACCAAGAAGAAATTGAAAGGCTGCAACAAGAACGCAATCAAGCAGCGCCAGAATTGGAACAGGCAAGACATCACAGCGAAGAAAGCCGAAGCGCCGCCGAACTCCTGCACCATAAACTGAACGCTATCCAAGAAGCGCGCCATCACGCAGAAAACCGCTGTTACAGCGCCACCCATCGCCAACAAGAAGCACAGGCACAATACGAACGCCTCGAACAGCGTCGTACCACCCTGCCCATGCCTGACGAAAATGAACACGATGACCAAGAAATAGAAACCCTGCACCTACAAAACGAAAAGCTTGAAGAAAACCTTGCCGTGCATCACAATAACCTTGCAGAAATGGCGATAGCGCGGCAGAACCAGCAGCAACAACTGACGCAACTCACGCAACAACAGCAAGCCTTAGAAAAAAAACGCGCCCAATGTCAGGCCGCACTGGATACCTTATACAGCCTCCAACCGGCACCCGCTTACGAAGATCCGCAGCTTGCCGCTGCCAATACCCTTCTAGATCAGCTACAAGTTGCCCCCGAATGGCAAAACGCTATCGGACGTTACCTTGGCAGCCATCTGCACGCCGTGATTGGCGAAGAATACTGGCAGCGCGCATTGAATGCAGGGCAGGCACAACTGGCACACGGCGATATTCCTAGCGCGTGGCACACCATCCTTAGTGGCTCTATCAACCTACACCCATGGTTTGCGCATATCCAGCCCTTGGCACAACACGATACGGACATCCAGCGCGACAGCCTTGCTGCCAATAACCAATACCTCAGTTTGGATGGCACATTGATTAGCCGCGACAGCATCCTACCAGCTGCGGCAGCTGACGACCTACTGGCGCGACAAAGCCAAATTGCCGCGCTTGAGCAACAGTGTGACGAAACTGAACTGGCGCTACAAGAAATAGCACCGCTACATGCCGCCGCACAACAGAATCTGCAAGCACTAGAGCAACAACAACAAGCCCAGCAACAGCAATTGCAGCAATTACAGCAACAACAACGCGACCTGCAACATCGTCTCGTGCTACTAGAACAGACGCAAGCACACAAGGCGCAACTCGCCGCCCAACATGCACGCACCGCGCAAAGCCTTGCTGAAGACCTCACAGCGGCGCAACGCCAACTAGAACAAGCGCAACACGAAGTACGCCAAGCGACGGAAGCGCTTGCGGCACTTCCGGCGGCCGTAGAAATCGAACAACAATTCCGCCACCAACATGCGCAATACCAGCAAGCAGAGCGAGCCTACCATGCCTTACTTGAAGCCATGCGCCAAACGGAAAACGCGATTGAGCAACACCGCGCGCACCTGAACGCCGGAGAAAAGCAGCAGCAACGGCTAAGCGATGAACTCGAAGAAAACCACCATAACCTCGCCAGCCTGCGAGAGCGTTTAGAAACCCTCAGCCTGCAATTGGAAGAAGACCATCTGCGCCTGATCACACTGGAAGAAACGCACCAACAACACGAACAACAACGCGCTGATAATGCGCGCTTAGTTGAAGAACAAGCGCACAACTTGCATCGTGAACAGGAAATCTTACGCGAACAACAACACCGTCGTGCCCTTGCTGAAGAACGCCTGAGCCATCATCAAAGCCAAATTGAGCAGCTGCAACAACAACTGCAACGCCTCGTTGCCAGTTTCCTTAGTGACGACAAAGAACCTCTGACCTTTGAAGCAAACGAAAGCTTGGATGAACAAGCGCTGACTCAAGAAATCCGCCAACTAAAACAGCAAATGGAAGCGTTGGGTGCGGTAAATTTAGCAGCTATTGATGATTATGATAGCGCGCAACATGAATATGACGTTCTTGATACACAGTGTCGCGACCTCCGTGATACTTTGGCGCTTCTCGAAGAAGCCATTAGTAAACTCGACAATGAAACGCGGCAACGACTGCAAGAGACGCTGAACATCGTCAACCAGAACTTTGCAGCGCTCTTCCCACTCCTTTTCCGCGGTGGTGAGGCCGAACTTGCTTGGACGGAAGGCGATATTTTGGATGCGGGCATCACCATTGCCGTACGCCCCCCCGGAAAAAAAGTTAAAAACCTCAGCGTACTATCTGGCGGCGAAAAAGCATTGACTGCGCTCGCACTGGTATTCGCACTGTTTCGTCTAAATCCGGCACCTTTCTGTTTGCTAGATGAGGTGGACGCGCCGTTGGATGACGCTAACGTTGGCCGCTTATGCACCCTATTGCGGGAAATGGCGACGCATACACAATTTATTGTGATTACACACCGCAAACGCACCATGCAAACTTGCGACCAGCTCATTGGCGTTACCATGAGCGAACCCGGGGTTTCCCGTCTGGTTGCCGTGCAGTTTGACGACTAGCATCTCCTGCATTATTAAATACCTTGCGGCTTGGCGTATTGCGTGCCTTAAACCTTCTCGCTATGCATCAATGAGAAGCAACCAAAATAAAGCAGGTTACGGGAATCAGCGGGATAAAGTTGCAGCATGGACGGTGGCGTGTATGTGCAATAAAACGAATAACGGGCTTGAGCTGTCCGTTGTATTTTTAAGCCCCGTGTTCATGATGGCTGGATACCCACGCTTTTTCCTATTCATATACATCAAATGACGCCGCAAAAGAAAAAGTCGGTATTTGCTGTTTGAATCCATTTTTCGCCTAGTCGCTTGGTGTGATTACGATGGGATTCTAACTTTAATCTGGCATATCAAGGCTAGATGAAAACAAAGCCTCTTTTTATCGTTTTTGTTTTCGCGCATCTGGCGCGCTTGCACAAATGATTGCTACTCAT
>JAUMZX010000097.1 GCA_030527905.1 Cardiobacteriaceae bacterium | reverse complement strand
GTTGTGGATGTCGGGGTAATGTAAGCGGTTTGGGGGGCTTTTGCAAAGGTCTCATACCGTCATAGACACGCAGGCTATTAGTACTTCTCTTTTACACGCAGCCGATAGAAAAATTTTGACGGCGTTCCCACATTATGAAAACAAGACGTTGATAAATTCAGACGCCAGCGTTTGCTAGCAGTAAGGTAAAATAAAGTGATGAATCATCCGCTATCCTCAGGGGCAATATGAACTGGTTTCAACTAATTCGTGAAGATTTCTCTATTATCTCGGAACGCGATCCAGCAACACGAAATACTTTCGCTGTACTCACGCTGCACACAGGTTTTTGGGCAGTTGCAAGTTATCGTATGCAACATGCTTTGTGGTCCATCGGTTTACATTGGCTGGCTCGCTGGTTATCGCTGGTTTCCCGTTGGCTAACGGGCGTAGAAATTCACCCTGCTGTTAAAGTGGGACGCCGCTTTTTTATTGACCATGGCATGGGTATCGTCATTGGCGAAACGACAGATATTGGCGATGACGTCAGCATTTACCAAGGCGTTACGCTTGGGGGCACTTCATGGAGCTCGGGGAAAAGGCATCCTTCGGTTGGTTCCAATGTCATTCTCGGAGCCGGCGCCAAAGTCATTGGAACGGTGAGAGTAGGCGATCATTCTCGCGTGGGTTCTAACGCCGTTGTGGTAAAGGATGTCGAACCTTATACAACCGTAGTTGGTATTCCGGCAAAAGCGGTTCGTACAAGACATGAAGATTGCGAACATTTTTCTTCTTACGGCATTAGTGATGCTCATGATGTACCTGATCCTGTTATGGCGCTATTTGAACAGCTTAACGAACGTATCACGCTTCTAGAAAAAGAAAATGCGGCATTACGCCGTAAGCTGGATTTGTGACAGACTGGGCGTATTTCGATTATGCCGCAACTACGCCTTGTGATGCGCGCATTGCAGCTCAAATGGCTAATGATCTCAATACGCCATGGGCTTTCGCCAATACAGGAGCGACTTATTCCCCAGCGCTGGAAAATCGCCGTCATTTAGCGGATGCTCGTGCTCAATTGGCTACGGTTATTAATGCCGATGATCGCGAAATAGTTTTTACTTCTGGAGCAACGGAAGCCAATAATTTAGCGCTGAAAGGCGCGCTGTTATATCACGGGGTTAAACAACCCCATTTGATTACCCTACAAACCGAACATAAAGCCGTTCTAGACCCTGCCGCTGTGTTAGCCAAACACGGTATCCGCGTTACCGTTCTCCCCGTACAATCTAATGGACTACTGGACATGGATGTCCTAGAAAATGCGCTAAAAACACCTACAACACTGGTTAGTGTTATGGCGGTCAATAATGAGACCGGCGTGGTTCAAGCCATAGATGAAATTGCAGCACGTGTACACCATGCCGGTGCGAAATTACATGTTGATGCAGCGCAGGCATTAGGTAAAATTCCTATTGACGTACGCAAGTGGGATGTAGATTTATTGAGCTTATCCGGCCATAAAATCTATGCTCCAATCGGTATTGGCGCGTTGTTTGTTCGTCGCTTACCGAAAATGCGCTTGCAAGCGCAATTACATGGGGGTGGACAGGAGCGAGGCAGACGCTCCGGCACGACGCCGCTCATGCTGATTCGCGCTTTTGCGTATGCGGCAGAAATCGCGGAACGAGAGCGCGAAACACGCACCTCACAAGTCAAAGCGCATCGCAACCAGCTATTCGCCCAACTGCCTGCAACCATACATAACAATATTGAGGCAGGTACGCCACAAGTCCCGCATATCCAGAATCTTTTTGTTGGCTGTAATGCTGCCTCTGTACTCGCACGGGCAGATGCTGCACAATTAGCATTAGCATCGGGTTCAGCCTGTAGCAACACAACGGAAGGTTCGCATGTCCTACGTTCCATGGGGTTAACGAAAGAAGCCCAACAAAGCCTACGCATCAGCCTGTCCCACTTAACAACAACCGAAGAAATAACACGATTACAACAATTCTTTCAGGAGATATACAGCCCAT
The DNA here is from genome assembly GCA_030527905.1 of Cardiobacteriaceae bacterium. GTDB lineage: Bacteria > Pseudomonadota > Gammaproteobacteria > Cardiobacteriales > Cardiobacteriaceae > Cardiobacterium. The sequence continues at coordinate 5,450 of JAUMZX010000097.1, read as the reverse complement.
GATTACTCTCTCATCCGCAGCACGCCAACGATTACAACGACAAACAACAAAAGCGGGGCAATTTCTTGTTCATATTGATGTCATTCGCAGTGGCTGTTCTGGCTTTTCCTACACGCTGTCTCTCATTGATACGGTACAAACCGGACAACGTGTATATGCAGACGAAGGTTTTTCTCTTGTAGTTGATGAAGACGATATTGCGATGTTGCATGGCGTACAATTAGACATCCAAAAACAAGGGCTCAACGAACGTTTGCACTTTAACAATCCTAACGCAACAGCAACATGCGGTTGCGGCAGCAGTTTCAGTCTTTAAAGGAAGGCATATGTCTATCACAAAGAAATCATTACACGGCGCCAAAAAAGTTGCCGACTTATATACGCCGCACAACTGGAAAACCCATAACTGGAGCTGGCGTATTGCCCTCATCCTAGGCACAATTATCTTCCTATGTTTACTACTGATGTTCTGGTGGAGCAGCGAACCAGAACGCTTTGATTTAGAAGCAGCTCGTAGCGCTTACCTGGGTGAAAACGAAACACCCGTCGTCGGTTCTGCGGTTACCGGCACTACTGCAAAAATTCTTGATACATTGCTTCACAAACCCGGAGGCTATCTGCGCAACGATGTGACGCCTCCTGGTATCTTCATGGATAATATTCCCGAATGGGAATTTGGCGTTATCCGCAACTTACGCGAAACCATCCGCACCTTGCGCTATGATTTCAGCCGTTCCCAATCGCAGTCGCGTTCTGTCAAAGCACTGGAAGAAGCTGATAACGACATGAACCGCGATGCAGATAAATGGATTACCTTCCCCACGCCCGAAGCCAGTTTTAGCGAAGCGCAAGAAAAAATTATTGCCTACGGACACGAAATTGCAGATAACAACGATGCAAATGGTCAATTTTATGCACGCGCCGATAACCTCGTTTCCTATCTGGAACAAAGCAGCAAATCACTCGGTGATCTCAGTCAACAACTAAGCGCTAGCGTGGGAGACACTGTCATTGACCGTGATACTGGTAATGGTGAACATTCCAAAGCAACGCCCGCCATCCGCTTAGAACGCACACCTCGCTTAAGAATTGATAACATTTTCTATCTGGCGCGCGGCTATAGCTGGGCACTCTTACACGAACTCGAAGCAATCCGCATTGATTTTAAAGGAATCCTAGAAAAGAAAGGCGCTCTTGCTTCTTTAGATCAGATTATCAACGAACTGGAAAAAGCACAAAACCCCGTTTGGAGCCCGATTATACTCAATGGTCGCGGCTTTGGTTTTTCCGCCAACCACAGTCTCGTCATGGGTTCCTATCTTAGCCGCGCCAATGCCGGCATTATTGATCTGATTCGACTGTTGCGCGAAGGTTAAACAAAACGAAGGCAGCATTATGTTGAACGAAGAAACACAACATGAGATCACGCGCTTATGTGCGCAAACCGCCTTATTGCTCCTGCAGTATGGTGCGGAGAGCAACCTCGTTGTCGGGGTCTCAACCCGTCTTGGCTACGCACTTGGTGCCTCTCAAGTTGAATGTACCCTAACAGCGAATGCGATTGTTATCACGATTATCTTTGACCATTTCTGCGTAACCACGGCTCGACGTAACGTTGATCGCGGCGTCAACATGACGATGGTCAGCAGCGTACAGCGCATCATGCTCGCTGCCGAAGAAGGGAAAATGGATCATATTGCCGTACGACAAGCTTTGGACAACTTACAGAGCTACGTCTATTCCCCTCACCTTGTGCTGTTTATGGTTGCCTTGTCTTGTGCTTGCTTCGCGCGCCTTTCTGGCGGTAATTGGACAACATGTGCCCTCACCTTCGTTGCCAGTTTATGCGGTATGAAAGTCAGGCAATACCTAGCAGCCCAACATTTCAACGCGGTTGTAATTTTTATGGTCACGGCCTTCATCACCAGCATCGTTGCCGGAATGGGCGTCCGTTGTCACATAGGCAATGATCCCCATATTGCGATGGCATCCGCTGTTCTCATGCTCGTTCCAGGATTTCCGCTTATCAATTCGCTGTCCGATATATTGAAAGGCTATATAAATATGGGCATTGGACGCTGGGCGCTTGCCTCCGTACTCACTCTCGGGACATGTCTTGGCATCGTCATGGCATTAGCATTACTAGGCATTGATAACTGGGGGGGCATATGAGCATTCCCGATTTTATCTACCTACTATGCAATGATATGTTCTTTGCGGCCGTTCCCGCCGTTGGCTTTGCCCTTTTATTTAACGTCCCACCACGCGCGCTAAAATTCTGTGCCGCCTTAGGCGCGCTCGGACATGGTACCCGTACTGCACTCATCACACTCAACATACTACAACCTATCTTCGCCACCTTTTTTGCCGCTTCACTAGTCGGAACGCTTGGTGTATGGCTTGCACGCCGTTACCATCGCGCTCACCCTAAAGTTTTTACCGTCGCGGCTGTTATTCCGATGTTTCCCGGAATTCCCGCATATAAATCGATGCTCGCCCTCGTGCTTATTGAAAAAGAAGGCTATTCGCCAGATCGCTTTGCTATCATGATAGAACAACTCGTGCATACAGGTTTTCTACTCTCCGCTCTTGTCTTCGGCTTGGCACTACCTGGACTGCTCTTTTACCGACAGCGTCCTATCGTATAAAAATATCATTGGGGAAATACTGCCCGTGCACCTTCCAAATCACATTAACTATACAGCCTATCCACCCTTTCTTCGCAGACAAATTGCGTCTGTTCCATCCTTTCTCAACAACAGTTACGCACGGTTGACGACATTTCCTACCGCCGCATTTTTACATCAGCGGAAGCTATTTATTCCTCCCCGTATAAACCGTCACTGTCGTACATATACAAAAAACACTAGCCAAACATTGCCCGCACCATTAAGCTTTCTCCAACACTATTCCTAACCTATTCACCGCCACGACCTGTACACGGAGTGCCCTATGCAACATAGCCCAATCCTTTATACCCTCACGATTACTTGCATACTGACTGCTTGTGGTGGGAACGATGTTAGCTTATCCATCAGCGGACCGGGCATAGACATCAACGCTAACCACTATGGTAGCCAACACAATAACGGCAACAATAATAACGGATACTTTACGCCTCCTCAGAATAGCGGAAATAACAACCGTGGAAATTCCACGCCGCAAAACCAAACCGCACAATGGCGCCGTCTAAATGGCATCCAACCCACCTTCATTCGACTTGATGGCGATGGTACGCAACGCTATTTTCCTAACAGCAGCAGTTGCCAAAACTGCAACATAATCCCCGCAGTTGATCAAAATAACCCTTACTACTTCAACGGCGGCAATGGGAATCATCGAGACACTACGCGTGGCGGCGGTAGCATGCTCTATCAGAACCTTTCTTACGCCACCTTTGGCAGCTATCACATCAGTGGCGATTACTACCGCCATTTCCATGTCTTACAACCGACCCCTACCAGTGCTATCCCTAACAACGGCAGTGCCCATTACAATGGAGCCGTCATATACCGGAATGCACAAGGCGGCAACATTGACCTGAACATCAACTTTGCCAGTAAAAATGTGGATGGCAACATCCGAGGGCTCTCTGCCGTGAATGGCGAAACGCTGGATGTCAAAGCCAGCCTCGCAGGCAATGCAATCAATGGCAATGTCCATTATAATGATCGCGAGCTGGAAAATAACGTTCCCTACAGTGGCGGCATCCTTGATGCGACCTTAGCAGGACCGCATGCTGAACATATTGTAGGACAATTTAGCCTACCAACAGCCCGCTTTAGCCGGAATCATCCAGAAAATACCGCCGTCTTCGGCGCCAACCGTCAATAAAACCATGCACAGTTATCAAGATACCATTAGCGCTTTACAAGCCGCATTAGAAAATCACAGCCCAGCAGCACTAGAACGCTTCGCCCGAAAAGTTATCAGTGCGTTAGAACAACAAATGAAAGAAGAAGAAATAGCTCAAGAACTCACGATTGAGCAACCGCACTACCGTCGCCTACGCCAGCTTATTCGTGAGCAAGACTGGAATGAAAAGCGCATCGGCGCAGAGCTGGATATGCTCGATCAGGTAGTTGCCGTTTTAGGTGACGATTATCCCGCCGAAACCGCACACAACAACCTCAGTTTTACCACCGCACTGGACTACTGGCGCAATCTACAAACGACACCCGATGCGGCAACCGCTGCTATTATTGCCGGATTCTATCTGGACAATATTGACCATGAAGCATTCGCGAACGACAAAGCACCAGATGAAAAACACTGGGCTGAACATCCAACCATTGCCGCTGCCATTCAGAAGCTGAGACACTGGATTAACATTCAATAAACTGGTTTTACCACAATATTAAAGGAGCCATCATGCAAACCCACATCCGAACCAGCCCTCTTACTAATCGCATCAACCTAAAAGTTGTGATATGGACCACGCTGATTGGAGGATTCATCAGTTCGCTCGTAAAATGGGGTTCAGAAGTAAATATGCCCCCGCGAGTTCCTGGTGAAGTATCGCCGCCGGGCGCTCATATTGACGCTTGGCTTGGCTGGCTGGGAATCAATTCACACTCCCTTGACTACGTCTATCAAGGCGTTAACGTACCTGGCGCCGTTACGCTTTACCATTGGCTCTTCAGTTTCGCTTTTGCCTTTGTTTACGTTTTCGCATCCATCTATTGGCCGACAATCCGTCGTTGGTATGGCGTTCTTTACGGACTGATCATAACCGTCGTGATGCACGGTTTCTTCATCCCATTATTAGGTTTTCGCAACCCTGTATATGACAACGGAGAAACAGGTTGGCTGTGGAATCTAAATGGATACGAACTGTGGAGCGAAATTCTTGGCCATATTTACTGGTCATGTTCTATCGAAATCTGCATGATAGCGGTTTTAGCGCATTTTGCGCGCCCTATCAGTGGCGATTGGGTGAAAGGCTAATCCCTCGCGAAGCAAGCGACAAACGAACCCGACAATACCGGCTTAACTGCATAAGCATTTGTCAAAGAGAAGAAAGGACGTGAATACGTCCTTTCTTTATTCTAAAAACACCACTGCGCACTAGTAGTATTCAAATATCGCTTAAAAGCCTTTATATCTGAATCAACGAGATAAAAGCGACTAAGCCGCCCTTACTGTCTCAATATACCCTCATCCATCCATCGTTAAATAAAGCCTTCTCTTTGAATTGACCATAAAAGATTTGAGACTTGTGCAAAACCCTCCAACTCATCTACTCATTCATTTTTCAACACAAATGAGCCTGTTTTCTGCTCATTTTCTTGCATCATCATCCCTGAACCACCCAATATCTGGGCGATTCCCCGCCTTTTAGACAGGAAAAGCCATCTCTATCCTGTTCCCCGCTTTGAGCAGGTTTACACAGATGGTGAGACCTTTGCAAAAGGACCCCAAACCGCTTACATTACCCCGACATCCACAAC
>JAUMZX010000096.1 GCA_030527905.1 Cardiobacteriaceae bacterium | reverse complement strand
GGGTACTGTGGTCTGGGATGCCCATCTCGTCAACGCCGCAAAAGAGCAGAAAGTCCAAGCGGGTAACAAGGCTGTGCTCAAGTTCAGGGTCCGAGAGGTTGTGCCACTGCCCAAGCAGTACGGCTTTGAACATGGATAAGGCGGGATAGGCGGGGCGCCCGCCTTGTTCGCGGTGCTGATGGGTTTTTCGTTGGTGCAGGTGCAAGAGGATGGGTTGCCAGTCGATGATGTGATTGATTTTGAGCAGCAGAAATCGGTCGGTATGGCGGTTGATCATGGCTTGTGCGGTTTGCTGGAAGAAGCTACTCATGGGGATGTTGTTTGAGTTGTGGATGTCGGGGTAATGTAAGCGATTTGGGGATCTTTTGTGAAGGTCTTATATTGAGGAATAAATAGCATAATAAAATGGTTATGCTATTTATTAAGACGCCGGTATATCTGCTAATAAGATGGGATAGGGCAGTGTCCTAGAGCTTATCTGAATGATCTATCCAAGAGTTACCGTTTTAACCGATTCTAGACTACGGCCAAGAAAGCGTTCTCCAATGCTTTGGAAACGTAGAGGTATGTCGCTAACGTAGTAGTTATAATCCGTTGTGTCGCCATGTTGACGTAGAAGATTGGCTGCGGCAAGCGCTTGTGCAGTGCTTTCTGCGGTTGTGCTGGCGGAGTCCACCAAGGCAAGATGGGGAGCTGTTTCGCGTAATAAAGGTTTTAGTAGTGGGTAATGCGTGCAACCCAGAACGAGTGTGTCGGCATCATCGGCGAGAATCGGTTTGAGGTATTCACGGATAGTGAGACGAGTTACTTCATGTTCAAGCCATCCTTCTTCCACGAGAGGAACCAGTAATGGACAGGCTTGTGATTGCACACGAATCATCGGATCTTCAGCATGGATTGCGCGTGCGTAGGCGTTACTGTTAACTGTGGTATTGGTCGCAATGATAGCTATATGGTGGTTTTGGGTAATGCTGACAGCGGCATGAGCTCCCGCGGCAATCACGTCAATTACAGGAATATTGCCCGCTTGTTTGCGAATAGACTGTCCTGCAACGGCTGCAATAGTATTACACGCGATAACGAGAGCTTTGACATGGTGTTGTAAAAGAAATTCAACGATTTGGGCGCTAAATGTTTCAATGGTGGTTCGTGATTTGACGCCGTAAGGCACACGAGCCGTATCTCCAAAATAGATGAGGTGTTCCAATGGCAAGCGTTCCATTAGAGCGCGCACGACAGTAAGCCCGCCTACCCCACTATCAAATACTCCGATGGGCTGATTCTGTGAGTCCCTCATGATTGATTGCTTTTTGCAGGAGAATCATCGAATTGCGCCATAATCATGGCGATCAGAAGCAGTATGCAGCCGATGAACATGAGAGGGCTAATTTGTTCGTTTAGGAGTAGCCAACCGAAGAATAAGGCAAAAACGCTTTCCAAAGAGAGGATAATGGCGGCGGGTGTTGCCGGTACTAGTCGTTGTCCCCAGCTTTGCATGAAAAAGGCAATGGCAGAGGAGCCAATACCAGTAAAGATGATATCCCAAAAGCTGTAGCGGAGTTTCTCGGCGTCAAATAGCGGGGCAATTCCTTCGTTGCTGCCCAGCATACAAAGTAAAGAGAGGATAGTGGCAATAAACAATTGAAAGGTGGATAGGGTGAGCACATCACTACGTCGTACAGCATAGCCGATGTAAAGTACAAAAAACGCCCAAAGGAAGGCGCTAAGCAAGGTTACTGTGTCACCTTGATTCCAACTGAGCGTACTATCATCACTTTGAATGCTAACAAAGCAGCAAAGACCAACTAGGGTTAGTGTCAGAGCGTATAGGAGTTTTTTACTAATGCGCTGTCCCATAAATAAGGCGATGAGTGGCACGAAAATAACGTACAAGCTGGTAATAAAACCAGATTTTCCTGCCGTTGTGTGAGAAAGTCCCCATTGTTGACTGATCATGCCTAAGAACATCAAAATACCACAAACACACCCATCAATCAGCCAATGTCCCAAAGGCTGGCGATTGCGACGATTAAGTCGCAATAGTAACCAGCATAAAACGAGAAAAGCTGTGGAAAGCACGAGCCTCCAACTCATAAAGTGTAAGGCGGATAGAACTTGTGCGCCATGACGTTGGAAAATAAAGGCCAAACCAAAAAGCGCTGCCGTAAGAAGCAGCGCTGCGTGGCCATGATGAAAGCGTAATGCAGTATGATTCATGGAAGATCGTCTATAGGCTGGGATGCGCGCGGCATCAGATCTTCGTGTTTCACGCCCATTTTGAAGACGATAGCACTGGCAACAAAGATGGAGGAATAGGTACCAAAAACAATCCCGATAATCATCGCGATGGAGAAGCCAGCAAGAATAGAGCCGCCAAATAATGCCAAGGCGATAACAGAGAGTAAGGTGGTTAAACTGGTCACTAAGGTACGTGCCAGCGTCTGGTTGATGGAGATATCAATTACATCTCCTGGGGTAACTGCGGGCAATTTGCGAAAGTTCTCGCGAATACGGTCATAAACCACCACGGTATCGTTCACCGAATAGCCGAGGATAGCCAGTAGTGCTGCGAGAACGTTGAGATCAAATGTCCATCCCATCAGTGAGAATACGCCTGCTGTAACGATAACGTCATGTAATTGTGCCAGCACTGCGCCGAGCGCAAATTTCCATTCAAATCGCAGCCCTAAATAGACAATCATTCCAATACAGGCGAGACCAATCGCAAGCAACCCCTTACTAACCAGCTCTTCTTTGTATTGTCCGCCAACTTTTGATTGGCCGGTTATTTTTACATTAGCGTTGTCTTCTTGTAGTGTCGAAACAATATCGCCCATGGTTTTGTCGATATTAACGCCTTCTTGTTCTGCAAAGCGTATTTGTATATCGTGAGAGGAACCGTATTGCACAACACCGGCATCAGGGACGATTTTTTCAACAATAGCCCGAACATTCGCTGTATCTACCGCTTGCGGATACTGTACTTCAATCGTTGCCCCTCCCGTGAACTCAAGGCCAAAGTTAAAACCTCGGAAAATGATGAGTAATATTGCAGCAGCCGTGAGGAGAGATGATAACCACATGCCTTTACTGGCATATTTCATGAAATGGATAAATGGGTGTTTGATTTGCATGGCTTATCTCACATTTTAATCTGCGGGTTGGCTTTGCGGAGCATAAAGAATTCGACTAATGCCCGAGTCACATAGATAGCAGTGAACATCGTCGTTAAGATACCGAGCGATAAGGTGACCGCAAAACCTTTAATGGGTCCCGCACCAAAACTGAACAATAGTACCGCTACGATAAGTGTCGTGATGTTCGCGTCAACAATGGTAGATAAAGCATTATCGAAACCAAGGCGCACGGCTTGTCGTGTTTCTAGGTGTAAATGAAGTTCTTCACGGATACGTTCGTAAATTAGTACGTTTGCGTCAACCGCCATACCTAGCGTCAGAACAATACCTGCAATACCCGGTAATGTTAGTGTGGCGCCAAGCAATGACATGAGGGCTAATAAGAGGATGAGGTTAGCAATGAGCGCGATATTGGCGAATAAACCTAGTTTTCGGTAGTAAACGAGCATGAATACCACGATAAATAATAGTCCTAAGGCTGAAGCATGAATGCCTTGGTCAATATTTTTCTTACCGGCATTCGGACCAATAGTACGCTCTTCAATAATATATACTGGCGCAACGAGCGACCCCGCGCGTAATGTCGATGCTAATTTCTGGGCGCGTGAAAGCGGTGTAACACCGGTAATCTCGAAGTTACTCGCAAATTCGCTTTGGATGGTTGCTGAGTTGACCACGGTTTCATGTTTTTCCACGACGGTGGTTGTCTTGCCGCTAGCATCAGTTTTTGTGATCGGAACGTACTCAACATACACCGTTGCCATCGGTTTTTTCAGGTTTTCATGTGTAACTTCGGCCATTTGGGCGCCACCCGCTGAATCAAGTGCTACGCTAACCGCAATACCGCTTTGCCCTGTTGCATTTGCTAAAGCATCAACAATGTGTTCCCCACTCATAACGACTTTGCGTTTCAGAAGAATTGGTGTGCCATCTTCAAAATAAGCGAGCTTACTACCGAATGGTGCGCGTTTCATGCGGGCAGCACTGGCGACGTCACCACGTTCATCAACAATGTAAAATTCGAGTGTTGCCGTAGAACCTAGCATTTCTTTCGCTTTTGCGACATCTTGAATACCCGGTAATTGAATAAGCAGACGGTCATCATCAACAACTTGAATAGAAGGTTCTGCGACTCCAAGGCTGTTCACGCGGCTTGACATACGTACACGGTTTTGTTCGGCTGCGCGGCGCTTCATTTGACTGATACCTGCTTCGGTGTATTGCAGACGAACACGGTATTGTCCGTTTTCATCAAAATTGATTTGTTCAATATCAGCGGAACGTAGACGATAGAGTTCGGACAAGGTTTTTTCACGGTCATCGGCTGTATTGAAACTTAATACTGCACCGCCTTTGGGGGCGGCTTCCGCTCCTGCTAATTTAATGGCATTTTTTTCTGCAGTGGCAGTTGCAAGGTCAATCAATTCGGCTGATTTTCGTGTAAACAGCTCGTTGCTATCTACTTGTAAAAGAAAAGAAATACCACCACGTAAATCTAATCCAAGATTCATTGGCGACAATCCTATTGATTGTAACCATTCTGGCGTATTGGGGAGGAGGTTAACTGAAACACTATTGTCAGGATATTTTGCTGTGAGTAAATCACGTGCTTGAATCTGTATATCCGTTTGAGTGAAAAAGAGATTCAGGTTTTGTCCATCCTGTTTCCAGTGGCTCGGATCAATATGAGCGTCGTGTAGCAACGTCGTGATTTCACTTGCGGAAGATGCAGCGGCTTCAGGTGTTGCAAATTGCATCTGTACGGTTGGACTTTTGCCAAACCAATTAGGTAAGGCAAGTAATGCGGCCACTAAAATGATGGCAAGAATAATGGCGTATTTCCAGCCAGCAAAGGCTTTAGACATAGCGGTATTTCCGGAGTAATAACGTAAAGGAGCTGCTATTGCAGCTTTGTAGGAAGGAGGTGTTATTCTTTTTCTGCCTGTTCTTCGACTTCTTTTTCTTCATTGGCGGCAGCTTTGCTACCAAGAGAGGCTTTGAGCGATCCTTTAGGCAAGACTTGTACAATAACACCACGCTGTACACGAACAACGGTATTTTTTGCAATTTCTAGATCAATGGCGAAGTTATCCAGATCGATGATACGACCCATAAGACCACCATTAGTCATGACTTCATCACCTTTCTTCAGGCTGCCAATGAGTAGCTGATGCTCTTTCATTTTTTTTTGCTGCGGACGAAACATAAAAAACCACATGGCACCGAATAACACTACCATCATGATGATGGTAGTTGTTCCGCCGCCCGCAGGAGCAGGGGCTTGTTGTGCAAAAGCGTCCTGAATGAAAAACATGCTTAATTCCTCTTTCTATTGTGTTCAGTAAAAACGCGCATTATAGCCTATAGCCCAATGCGGTGCATGGCGTAAAAATCATCAATGAAACTTTCCGTACGGTTCGTTTCGATTGCTGTGCGCATTTCATGTACCAATCGGATGTAGTAACGTAGGTTATGAATCGTATTCAAACGAGCCCCTAAAATCTCATTACATTTATCTAAGTGATGCAGATATGAGCGTGTGTAATGATTACAAGTATAGCAATCACAGCCTTCTTCAATGGGGCGGAGATCGTTTTTATAAGTACTGTTACGTAATTTTAGTGTACCAAAGCGGGTAAAAAGATAGGCATTACGTGCATTACGTGTTGGCATGACACAATCAAACATATCGATGCCGCGTCGAATGCCTTCTACGATATCTTCAGGTTTGCCAACGCCCATTAAATAACGCGGTTTATTACTGGGTAAATGTGGAAGCGTATGTTCAAGCGTCGCATTGCGAGCTTCTTGCGGTTCGCCTACGGCTAGACCACCAATTGCGTATCCAGGAAGGTCGAGTGCGACTAACCCTTCAGCTGAATCCCGCCTTAAATCGTCATAAATGCCGCCTTGAACAATGCCAAAAAGATGATTTGGATTATCTGCATGCGCTGTTTTGGAACGAGCAGCCCAACGTAGCGAAAGGCGCATAGATTGTGCGGCTTGTGTGTGTGTTGCTGGGTAAGGCGTGCATTCATCAAGTTGCATGACAATATTAGAATTGAGATCTCTCTGCACCTGCATAGAGCGTTCTGGTGTCAGGAATACCTCACTTCCATCGATAGGCGAGCGGAATTTTGCCCCTTCTTCTGTCAGTTTGCGGATTTTAGCTAGGCTAAATACTTGAAAACCGCCGGAGTCCGTCAAAATAGGTTTGTTCCAATGCATGAATTGGTGCAAACCGCCATGTGCGGCAACAATTTTCTCGCCAGGGCGTAGCATGAGATGGAAGGTATTACCAAGGATGATTTCTGCACCCACAGCATGTAGTTCTTCTGGTGAAATACCTTTCACCGTGCCAAGCGTACCCACCGGCATGAAAACAGGGGTTTGTATACATTGTCCATTTGGAAAAGTAATGCGGCCACGACGAGCTGCACCATCTTGAGCGAGAAGTTCGTATTGCATGATAAAAAAGGAAGGCTTGCGCCTTCCTGTTAAAAGTTAAGTGGATAAGTAATTATTCAATACCCATAGCTTGTAATGTTTCGCGGGTTACGCCACCAACACCAAGATTATGTTTGCGTTGGTAAGCTTCGAGCGCTTTCATTGTGCCTGGGCCGAGGGCGCCGTCAACACTGACTTTGAAGCCATCTTTTTTCAATGCAGCTTGAACAGCTTCGATGGTTTTGCCATTGACAGAATCATTACACAGCACACTTTCCCAACGAACTTGAGCATCAGAAACTTTTTCAAATTTTGTTACTTCTGCATATTCAGCAGGAATTTCTTTTTCTCGTTGTTCTGCTTCTTTTACCAATTTTTTAACTTTGATAGTTTTATATTCGGCGGGAACTTCCACTTCTTTCGTCGTTTCTTCACTCACCAATTTTTGTGTTTTCACTTTTTCAAACTTGGCTTCTACTTGAGTTGGATTCAAGCGCGCTTCTTCTTGTACAGTTTGTTTAGTTATGGTTTCCATCTGGGCAGGAACTTCTACCATACGTAGTGCTTCACCAGTAGAGGAGAAGGTACGCGCAGGACCTTCACTACGCGCGGTCATATAGGCAGGTTTTGCCACGACTTCTTCTTTAACTTCGGCGTATTGTGGTGGGATAACTTCCTGATCTGTCATCGCTGGTTCAACTTCGATTTGTTCTTCAACGGTTTCAAAAACAGCAGGAACAATTTCTAATTTTTTACTGGCAGGTTTGACGACAACTTGCTGTTCTGTCCATTCATATTCGGCAGGAACAATCTCGTAAGTTTTCGCAGCATCCTTAATGACAACCTGCTCTGTGCGTGGTTCAAATTTGGCTGGGACCACGACCAACGCTTGGCATTCGCCTGATTTTACTTGTGGTACAGTCAGCGCCATTCCTTCTGAAGGCGCTGCAGCGGCATCCTGAGCGGCAGTATTGTCTTGTGCATGCACCAGTGCGGCAACCGCCATGGAAGTTA
>JAUMZX010000095.1 GCA_030527905.1 Cardiobacteriaceae bacterium | reverse complement strand
AATTGGGCACCCATGCAAAAAGGAAAAGTGTAAACAACGCGATTAATTCTTACATCTTAGGCATATTATTTAGTGGCGGAAATGCCGCATACCTGTGAAAATCATGGCAATACCATGTTCGTTTGCAGCCTCAATGACTTCTTCGTCTCGAATAGAACCGCCTGGTTGAATAATAGCACGAACCCCAGCCCTTGCTGCGGCATCTACACCGTCACGGAAAGGGAAGAAGGCATCACTAGCAAGTACGCTCCCTTGTGTATCTAGTCCTTCTCCTTCCGCTTTCATAACAGCAATCTGTGACGCATAGACGCGACTGGTTTGTCCACCACCAATGCCAATCGTTGCGCGGTTTTTAGCCAGAACAATAGCATTGGATTTTACCGTTTTGGCAATATTCCAAGCGAAAAGCATATCCAGTAGCTCTGTATGATAGGGTTCGCGTGCGCTGACAATCTGTAAGTTTTCTTGATTAAGTGAACCCTTATCCCATTCTTGCACAAGCAGTCCGCCATGCACGCTGGTAAGCTGTAATTCTTGTTCTAAATGACCTTCACTGGTGATTTCTAAGACGCGGACATTGGGTTTTTGGGCGAGAACTTGTAGGGATTCTTCGTCATAAGCAGGCGCGAGTAAGACTTCGACAAATTGCCGACTAATAATTTCGCGTGCCGTTTCTCCGTCCAAGCCACGGTTAAAAGCAATGATGCCACCGAAAGCTGATGTGGCGTCACAGCGGTGCGCCGCGTGATATGCGGCAAGAATATTGTCACCGAGCGCTGCGCCGCAGGGATTGGCGTGTTTCACTATAACGCAGGCAGGATGTTCTTGAAAACGAATGACGGTTTGCAGCGCTGCATCGGCATCCGCAATATTGTTGTAAGAAAGTTCTTTGCCTTGTAACTGTTTAGCTGTCGCAAGCGTTGCGCCCGCCAATTTTCGACTGGTATAGAAGGCGGCTTGCTGATGTGGGTTCTCACCATAACGTAAAGCGCTATGTAACTGGTAGTCAGCGTGGAAATGTTGGGGAAAAATAGAGACGTCTTGTGTAGCAAAACGCGGATAGAAGTAATTGGCAATGGCACGATCATAATCAGCGGTATGCTCAAAGGCTTTTACCATCAAACGGCGGCGTATCTCAAGATCAAAGGCATTGCGTTCAATAGCCGTGATAACTTCAGGATAATCAGCTGGATTAACCACAACACCCACGCTAGCATGGTTCTTTGCTGCCGCACGGAGTAGTGCGGGGCCACCAATATCAATATTTTCTATGGCTTCTTCAAGTGTAGCGTTAGGTTTATCAATGGTTTCGCGGAAAGGGTAGAGATTGACGACAACGAGGTCTATTGGCTCAATCTCATTTGTACTCATAACTTCATCATCAATCCCGCGTCTTCCAAGAATACCGCCGTGAATTTTTGGATGCAGTGTTTTCAAACGTCCCGCCATGATTTCCGGAAAGCCGGTATGTTCGCTGACATCTTTGACTGCAATACCAGCATCACGCAAGGCTTGAGCAGTGCCTCCGGTAGAGAGTATTGCTACACCACAGGCTTGCAAGCGGCTGGCAAATTCAACCAGTCCACTTTTGTCAGAAACGCTAATGAGCGCACTGCGTGGTTGAATAACGGTACTCATAAATAACTCCTGATGGTGCTTGTCTGAAGGGCGCTATGATACTAAAGATAGCGCTGAAAAACTGCCCGCATCTGTTTATGTAAAGTTTGGGCAATGTTTAATGTTAGATATTTCTAAATCGTAACAGCGCGACAAGCAGCTAAACATTTCTAAGTATGCTTTGTTAAAATAGCTCCGTTTTTTACCACGGTTGGATTTTTGTGCCGCGCGTTCCACATACTTATCTTTATATTTGCTGTATCACATTATTATGGCCTGTATCCACACAGGCATTGCAATGTACGGTAGATCCGCTAGCCGTATTCACCGAATTGGGTGGAGATCCGGAAGATCGGGAAGTGCATGTGCGGGCGGATAATTCAGAAGGCGATTATCGTCTTGCTGATTTTGCGGGGTCGGTAGAAATGCAGCAAGGCGATAAACACCTCTTTGCGCCACAACTTACGTATAAACATGAGGAAGGAAAAGCCGAACTGGAACAAGGTGGCATATTATCTTCACCGCAAGCTGCAATTGAAGGTATCAAAGGGCATTATGATAGCGATGCACAAACGGCCACTTTTGAAGAAGCAGAATACTATATGCGCGGGAAACAGCAGGCTGCGGTTGGTTCAGCCAAGAATGCGCGCTTTGACCGAAAAAATAATCGCGATAATTTTAACGATGTTACATGGACGACGTGTTCGCGTAATAAGCCAGCGTGGCATTTGCAGGCACGCTCGTTAACGCTGGATCATAATCAAGAGCGAGGAATTGCGCGCGATATGACCATGCGTATCGGTAATGTTCCCGTTTTCTACTTACCCTATTTTTCTTTTCCGACAACTTCAGCTCGTCAAAGCGGCTTTCTTATTCCTTCTTTGGGCAGTAGTGAAGCGCGAGGTTTAGAAATAAGCGTGCCTTATTACTGGAATATCGCACCCAATCAGGACGCCACTTTTACTGTTAGACCGATGAGTAAACGGGGATTGATGTTAGAAAGCGAATACCGTTTTCTAGGAGAAAAACAGGAAGGCACGCTCTACGGTTCTATTATTCCACATGATCGTCGTGCGTCACAGCATACTCGCTGGAGCTGGCGTGCAACACATCAGTATCATTTTAATGACCAGTGGCGCACAGATTTCCGCTATCAAACGGTTTCTGATGTTGACTATACTGAAGATTTTACGACGGATTTTGATTTATATAATGATTGGTACTTGGAGCGGCATGCCACATTATATGGAAATAGTGATTATGGCGATGTCATGTTGCGTGCGCAAAATTATCAGCGTATTGATAACGATGTTAGTGAAGCGGATAAACCGTATAGTCGTCTGCCTCAGTTGACTTATAACAAAACATTTAAGCAAGGAAACTGGCGTTACGATTTCAATGCAGAAGCTGTACACTTTCATAAAGAAAATTTGGAAAGCGCTAATCGGTTCAGTGGTGATGCTAGCGTTTCGTATCGTGCTGAGGCGCCTTATGGCTATATAGAACCGCAGCTAAGCGCCAATATCGCACATTACGATTTTTCCAGTCGTAAAGAGCGTTTTGCTGATAAACATGTGAGCCGTTTTCTTCCCACTTTTAGTTTAGATAATAAACTGACGCTTGAACGTAATTTTTCTTGGCAAGGAGAGGGATGGACGCAAACCCTTGAACCGCGCCTGTTTTACCTTTACACCCCTTACAAAGATCAAAGTAATATTCCTGATTTTGACACCGATGAACGCAGTCTTTCTTGGAACTGGCTTTTTACGCGTAATCGTTTTGTCGGCGAGGATCGCATTGGTGATGCCAATCAATTGACAACATCGCTGAGTAGCGGCTTTTATCGTGATAGCGATGGTCAGGAAAAATTGAGACTCTCTTTAGGTCAGATTCAGTATTTTCGTGATCGTCGGGTAACACTTGGTGACCGCGTTGATAAAAGAGGCAAGTCTGTACTTGTAAGCGAAGCGCTTTACAACATCGATAACCACTGGCAGTTGCATGGCCTTTCTTTCTGGGATACAAAATTAAATCGGGCAGAACGCGGGGTCGTAAGTCTCGGTTATCATCTGGATTCTGATCGCTTTGTGAATCTTAATCACCATTACAGCCGTAATGACTATGACCAATATTCGCTCGCTTCGGTTTGGCGCTTGAATCCGCAATGGCGATTCTTTTATCGCCAAGATTATTCTGCGAAACATCATCGTATGTTTAATAACATTTTGGGTGTTGAATATAACGATTGTTGTTGGGCTTGGCGTTTAGCTGGAAAACATTATCGTGATAATCCTAGCGACGAAAAAAAACATAATGCTATTTATCTTGAATTTGTCCTGAAAGGACTAGGCAATATGGGCAGCCGCTCTGGGCGGATGCTTAAAGAAGAAATCCATGGTTTTACCCCCCTTGCAGAGGAGAATGAATTTTGAAACCCACTATCCTGCTTCCATTCTTGCTTGGCGTTAGCCTTATTTCTCCGGCACAGAACCTGACTTTTGGGCCAGCGAATACTCCACAAAATAAACCGATTGATGAAATTGGTATTGTTATTAATGATGAAGCGATCACACGACGTCAATTGGCACAGGAAATTGAAGAAGAACGTCGCCATCTTCCCAAGGAACTCAATCTACCTGCCGATGCAGTGCAGAAGCAACTGATTGAACAAGTGATTATGACCCATATTTTGGCGCAACTTGAAAAACGTGCCGGATTAGAAATTAGCGATGATGAAGTCAACGAAGCGATTGCGCAAATTGCAGCGCGTAATCATCTAAGCGAAAAAGCACTTTACGCGCAAGCACAACGCGATACTGGTTTGAAACAAGAGGAATTTCGCGCTCAAATCCGTAAAAGTTTAGCGCTTGATCACATCAAAGAAGGCGTCATCGGCAATGAAATTAATATTACAGATCGCCAGGTGGATGACTATCTTGCCAAGATAGCACGTGAAAAAGGAAGTACGTTACATATTCAGGACTTGCTCATTCCAGTACCTGAAGGTGATGCTAGTAGTCGTGCTAGTGAAGTGGAAGCGAAAATTGTCGATGTGTCGCATGCCTTGCACGAAAGTAACAATGACCTGAGACAAGCCAGCAGCCGTATTACCGGTGCTCAATTTAACGATTTGGGTGAGGTGAATCTGGGTAAAATTCCACCGCGTTTTGCGCGCGCGTTGGCAAAATTAGGAACAGGGGATATTGTTGAGAATCCTGTTGTTGACGCGGACGGAATGCACTTCCTGAAAGTAGTGAGTAAGCACAATGCCGGAGAAGACTATACGTTGGATGAGGCAAACGTCTCACATATTTTGTTACGTACAAATGATGCGCGTGATGACAGTACGCAAAAAGCGCGTATAGAAGCTATCTATCGTGATTTACAGAATGGCGCTGATTTTGCCGCTTTGGCACGACGTTATTCAGAGGACACACAATCCGCAGCTAAAGGCGGTGAATTGGGCTGGACAAGTAGCGATCAAGTTGGCAGCGAATTTGCTCAGGCTATGCAAACTCAACCAATAGGTAGTATCAGTAAACCTATCCGCGCTTCCTATGGCTATCATATTATTCTAGTGCATGACCGACGTCAGACAGATAAAAGTGAAGAACTACCGCGTCAGCAAATCAAAAGAAACCTTTACGCTAAAGCAGCAGAAGAAGCATGGCAACAACGTTTACAATCTTTGCGCCGTGAGGCTTACGTAGAAATTCGATGAATGAAGTTAAGGCCGATAAACGGCTTGGGCAACATTTTCTACATGATGAAAACGTTATTACGCGTTTAATGGCTGTCATTGCGCCTAAACATGGTGATGCTATCCTTGAAATTGGCCCGGGTTTGGGGGCTCTAACACTGCCTGTGTTGCGGCAGAGTGGTGCGCTCACAGCGGTTGAATTTGATACGCGGGTCTTGGCACCTTTAGCTAAAAAGGCGACAGGTATCGGTTCGCTTCATCTCATTCATGCCGATATCCTTGATATGAATTTCGCTCAACTTGCAGCAGAACAAGGCAGGGAGGATATACATTGGCGCCTAATTGGCAATCTTCCATATAACTTATCGTCTCCTATCCTGTTTCATTGCCTCGCGCAACGACATGTTATCCAAGATATGCATTTTATGCTGCAGAAAGAAGTGGTCGAACGTATCGTAGCTGGACCTGGCAGTAAAACGTATGGTCGTCTCAGTATCATGGCACAACTCTACTGTGAGGCTAGTGCGCTTTTTGACATACCTCCTGATGCTTTCACGCCAGCACCACGAGTTGATAGCGCTATTGTGCGTCTTATTCCTCGTACTAGTCTCGCGTGGCAAATAGATGACTTGGATACTTTTGCTGATACAGTTCGTCTTGCTTTTGCTCAGCGTCGTAAAATGCTGAGACATACCTTTGGCAAATGGTTCGATAGTGCCGCTTTAGCAGCAATCGATATTGAGCCAACCGCGCGTGCCGAAACGTTGGATGGAGCAGCATTTGCGCGGTTAGCTAATATACGCTACAGACAGGAGCATCATATATGAGTGATTTTGTTATTATCAGCGGTCATAGCCACGGTCTTGGTGCTGCACTAACAGCAGCTTGGCTTGCTTGCGATGCGCGTGTCCTTGGGCTTTCCCGTTGTACTAACCAAGAATTAGCTACTGCCTACCCGCATCTTCTCAAAGAAATATCAGTGGATTTGAGTAATCCAATGGCTGTTTTAGCGCTCATTCATGACATGCCGTTCCGACGCTTCTGTAATGAAGCAGAGCGTTTGTGGCTGTTTAATAATGCCGGAACCGTTGCGCCTTCAACGCCTTTGGGAACACAAGATAGTGACAAAATCACACTGGCAGTTAATCTTAACATCATGGCTCCTATGCTATTAAGTAATGCGGTTGTGGAAGAGGCACGTCGGCCACAACAGGTGAATATTGTTCATATCAGTAGTGGGGCGGGTCGCAAGGCCTATGCTGGCTGGAGCATTTATGGTGCTAGTAAAGCTGCGCTTGATCGTCATGCAGCTAGCGTTGCCAGCGAAAAGCAAGGCGTGCGTATTGTTAGCCTTGCACCGGGTATTGTGGACACAACCATGCAAGAAAATATGCGACATGACCAAACCTTCCCATTACGTGAGCATTTCGCCAATCTCCATCTTGAAGGAAAGCTACAAAGCGCAGAAGATACTGCGTTGAAAATTCTAGCGTACTGTTTAAGTGACCAATTTGGCAGTGATCCCATCGTGGATATTCGTAAAATCGAAATACCGTTATAAAAAATGAAACTCTGTGATGTCAGTATTCTTAAGCTAAGTATCACATTTGAATATTGCACAAGCTATATCTTGTTTGAATTTTATGTTTTGTGTTAAATTAAGTGAATATAGATGTTGATTTTGCATTGTGATATTAATATGTAAATCACTTTATTGGGCATAACATAATGAAAAAAGGCATTTTATTACATTCCAATCTTGCTGGCGCTATTGCCACTATGGGGCATACTGATGCCCTGCTTGTTTGTGATGCAGGTTATCCACTTCCTAATGATACGCGGCGTATTGATCTAGCCTTAACTGCTGGTATTCCCGCTTTTATGCAAGTTTTAGAAACGGTAGGCAGTGAGTTATATGTGGAGCGCGCTTTACTCGCTGAGGAAATTAAGCATCATAATCCTGAAGCACATGCGGCAATTTTGCAGTACTTGAAAATGCTAGGTACAAAGCAAGGCAATGTTATTGATGTTGATTACGTCACGCACGAACAGTTCAAGCTATCTGGTAGTAGTGCAAATTGTTTTGTGCGTAGCGGAGAATGCCGTCCGTATGCCAATATTATCCTGAGACCTTTGCAAAAGGTCCCCAAACTGCTTTACATTACCCCGACATCCACAACTCAAACAACATCCCCTATGAGCAGCTTCTTCCAGCAAACCGCACAAGCCATGATCAACCGCCATATCGACCGATTTCCGCTGCTCAAAATCGAACACATCATCGACTGGCAACCCATCCTCTTGCACCTGCACCAACGAAAAACCCATCAGCACCGCGAACAAGGCGGGCGCCCCGCCTATCCCGCCTTGCCCATGTTCAAAGCCGTACTGCTCGGGCAGTGGCACAACCTCTCAGACCCTGAACT
>JAUMZX010000094.1 GCA_030527905.1 Cardiobacteriaceae bacterium | reverse complement strand
TTGTGTTGAAAAATGAATGAGTAGATGAGTTGGAGGGTTTTGCACAGGTCTCAAAATATTATCGGCTACGGTTTCCTTCTCAACATCGTCGTACATTTCCCTGCGATAAATAACGCTGTCTCCAAACCTTAGAGAAGTCCCCTGTACGCAACTTCATACCCCTATAACAAAGCTATCTTGCTTGTCCTACGGGTGCCCTTCCTATCCCGTAAGCTACTCGCCAATATCAAATGCAAAATTATTCCGAGTAGCTGTTTTTTACGAATTACTTATTTAAACGCTTTGATACCCGCGATAAAAATATTCTGCTTACGGAAATTAGGATAATTCTGCTGACCGTACTTTTGATGCCTCTCACTATGGCCCATTTTTCCGAGAATACGACCACAAGGACTGGTAATACCTTCAATCGCATACAACGAACCATTCGGATTATGTTTAGGATCCATACTCGGACTCAAGTCAACCGGAGCGGCATATTGGAAAGCGACCTGTCCTTTTTTCAGCAGACTTTTCAATACGGCATCAGAAGCCGTAAAGCGCCCTTCTCCATGTGAGAAAGATACGTTATGCGCCTCACCAATTTGGAAGTCGGCAAGCCATGGGCTATGGTTATTTGCCACCACTGTTGTCGCAACCCGATCAATGTGGCGACCAATACGGTTGTGAGTCAATGTGGCGTCGCCTTCAACCGGCGGCATAATCACACCGTTCGGTAATAACCCACACTTCACGAGAGCTTGAAAACCGTTACATATCCCAAGGATAAGACCATCACGCTCCAGAAAAGCATGAATGGCATTGCTGATTCGCGGGTTAGCAAGGAGATTTGCAATAAATTTCCCCGACCCATCGGGTTCATCACCCGCACTAAAACCACCAGAAAGAACAAATATTTGACTGTTATTCAGATTATCTTCCAGTGCGGCAAGGCTACGTATGATGTCATCATGATTGCGGTTACAAATAACGCTTTCAATAACAGTAGCACCATTACGTCGGAAAGCGCGCACTGTGTCCAATTCACTGTTAGTTCCGGGGAATACTGGCAGACAAACGCGTGGACTGGCAAAACGCTCATTAGTGCGTGGTCGGCGCTGTATTTCTTTTGCGGTGGCAAGTGGCACACGAACATTCTCTGCAACGCTTTCATATTGTGGATAAACATCCGCCAGAACACCACTGGCAATCCGATAAAGATCCTTAATAGCAATGCGCTGCCCGTTAATATCAAGCATGCCGCTGTCAGTGGTAAAACCCAGATGCTGCAAATTATCCGCAATCCCTAAACCGCCATCACTAGAAATCAGATATCCGCCATATTCCGGTAAAAACGCATCACTCAGTTTTTCAATAGAGACGCCAATACCATTACCAATACTACTCTCATAGATTGCCTGCAAAATACCGCCTTGACGTACAGCACGGATACTTTTTACGTTACCTTCAGCAATCGCCTCTTGCAAGAAACGGTTATTGGCTCTAAAAGCGCTCATGTTGGGGCGGCCGAGCGCATCTTGCGGACAGCGTAACCAATAGAGTTGATGCCCTTTATCTTTATATTCCGGACTGATAACCCGTCGCACATCTACCGTAGCAACGGCGAAGGCAATCAAAGTTGGAGGAACATGCAAACTATGGAAGCTGCCACTCATACTGTCTTTACCGCCAATAGCTGCACGCTCAAGCGCATATAAAGCATGATGAGCACCAAGCAGCGCTGCATAAGGCTGTCCCCAATTATCGGCATCGTTGCCAAGGCGTCGGAAATATTCTTGCAAAGAGTAATGGGCTTTTTCTGCATCACCACCACATGCAACCAAACGCGCTGTTGCCTCAATCACAGCGAGTAAACCGCCATGATATGGCGACCATGCACTAACATTCGGATTGTAGCCATGCGTGAGAATAGAGGCAGTGAATGTCTCCCCTTCAGTCGGCAACGCATAGACACTCCCTTCAACAGGCGTGCGCTGATGTCTACCGCCATAAGGAAGAAGGACACAAGCCGCGCCGACACTATGATCAAAACGGTCTCCTAATCCTTTCTGGTCAGCAAAAGGCAGACTGGCAAGTTGCGCTTTGAGGGCCTCTACCCAGTTTTTATCATCACATTCTGGCGCTAAAGGACTTGCCGCACTATCCGGCGTTATGATGTTGACACCATCTTGCTGACTGGTTGCGCCATTGCTGTCAAGAAAATCCCTTTTAAGATTAACGATAGTATCGCCCTGCCAACGCATGACAAGGCTTGCATCTGCGGTCACGGTTGCAATCAAGCTAGCATTAAGATTCTCCGCCGCTGCCAAAGCCTGCATATACTCAAGGTTTTCAGCCGCAATCACAATAGCCATACGCTCTTGTGATTCACTGATAGCCAACTCCGTACCAGAAAGGCCTTGGTATTTCACTGGAACCGCATCAAGATTAATATCTAAGCCATCGGCCAACTCACCAATCGCAACGGCAACACCACCCGCCCCAAAATCATTACAACGCTTAATGCGTTGCGCGAAAGCAGGATTGCGGAACAGACGTTGTAGTTTCCGTTCTTCTGGCGGGTTACCTTTTTGCACCTCAGCCGCTGATTCCCGTAAGGAACTACCGTGTTGCGCGCGCGAGGAACCCGTCGCACCACCACAACCATCGCGCCCTGTTGCCCCCCCAATAAGCAAGACTAAGTCTCCTGCAAGCGGCGTTTCGCGTCGGACATGTTCGGCAGGTACGGCCGCTACAACCGCCCCCACTTCCATATGCTTAGCTTTATAGCCTTCATGGTAATACTCCACAATTTTTCCTGTCGCCAAACCAATCTGATTACCATAAGACGACGCACCTGCTGCCGCACCTTCAACAATAACTGATTGTGGCAACTTCCCTGGTAAAGTCGCAGCAATCGCTTCGCGTGGATCAGCGCTACCAGAAATGCGCATTGCCTGATACACATAAGCACGACCAGAAAGCGGATCACGAATCGCACCGCCAATACAAGTCGCCGCACCGCCAAAAGGTTCGATTTCCGTCGGGTGATTGTGGGTTTCATTTTTAAATTGCAACAACCACGGACGCTTCTTCCCATCTTCATCCACTTCTATAAATACCGAACAAGCATTGACCTCGGCAGACACTTCTACATCTTGCATCTTCCCCTGCGCCCGCTGATATTTGGCATCAATCGTCGCCAAATCCATTAACGTATAAGCGCGTTCATCCGCTTTGCTGCCATAAACGGTCTGACGCTGCGCCTGATAATCGGAAAAATCAGCGGCAAGCGCATTGCCAAAATCATTCTCAGGAAAACGAATATCATGTAATTCGGTAGCAAAAGTCGTATGACGACAATGATCCGACCAATACGTATCCAAAACACGGATTTCTGTCTCTGTCGGTTCGCGTTTTTCATGCTGAAAATAATGCTGCACCAGCTGTAAGTCGGCAAGCGTCATAGCCAAACCTTGCGCTTCATGCCAAAGACGCAAACCTTCGCTATCAAGAGCACAAAATCCATCGTAACGTGATACGGGTTCTGCCGTATGGTGCTGCGGCAAAACGGTTTCAGCGAGATTCTTCTCACGGCTATCAATCGGATTAATCAGATGCGCCTTCAGTTTCTCTCGCGCCTCATTATCCAGTGTGCCATCAAACAACCATGCTTGCGCACTGGTAACGACCGTTGTTGAGAAAGCATCGTCAATCAAGCGTAAACATTGCTCCGCAGAATCAGCGCGTTGATCAAATTGCCCCGGTAGTGGTTCTATAACCAGCGTGTAATCTGCTTTTGGCAGGGCTTCCCGCACTTCATCACTCACTGGATCGGAAAAAACGCGTTGAATCGCAGTTTGCAATAATTCAGTAGGACAATCATAAAGATCATACAGCGCAAGTCGTCTTACTTGCTGCAAGCCAGTCAACCCCACGCGATTTTTCAATTGCTCAGTTAGAGTATGACTGTCCGAAAATTCGGGACGTTTTTCGATGTACAAACGCTGATGCATAGCGATTTCCTGATTAAATAATGAATGGTGGCAATTTTAGCACGGGCACAATCAAAGAACGGACGCAAAACTAGGTATTACGGCGCCCTTTCGGCGGACTCGGTTGAATATTCATACGCATCGCCTGATTTTTCGTCAGAAAAGCGATACTCCAATCATAAGTAGCGGCGACGCGGTTCTTAAATGTAACCAGCGCAAGAATATGCACAATAACCCAGAGAAACCAAGCAATAACCCCTTGAATACTGCGTCCACTAGGCATATCTGCGACAGCAGAAAGACGTCCAATCATCGCCATATCACCACGATGCTTATAAACAAAAGGTTTATCCGATTGGCCAAAATACTTACCGAGATATTTCCCTTGTGCCATCGCAACTTGACCCAACTGCGGATGTCCATTTGGATAATCAGGATCACCCTCAACCAACGCACAATCTCCCATGGCATAAACATCGTCTAATCCTTGTACGCGTAACTGCCGATCCACCTTTAAACGGCTACCACGCCCATAACAATCAACCGGAATCCCATCCAGTTTGACCGCAGTAACACCCGCTGTCCAAATCAAACTCTTCGCGGCAATCGTTTTACCACTTTGCAAAACAATGGTATTGCCGTCATAAGCGGTAACCGGATCGCTACAAATAATATCCACACCTAGCTTCTTCAACGCTTCTTCCGTATAACGCTGCGAAACCTCACGCATCGGCGGTAACAATACCGGATCGGCCGTAACAAGAGTCAGATGCCCATGATCCCCCGCCAATTCAGGATAATCCTTACTGAAAATATCGCGCCGCATCTCAGCGAGAATCCCCGTTAACTCCACGCCACTTGCACCACCGCCAGCAACAACCAAATGCAAATAAGGATCACGTTCGCTTTTTTCCACATTACAGGCCTCCTCAAGCTGCGCCAGAATATTATTGCGAATGGCCAATGCGTCGCTAATACTCTTCATGGTATAAGCATGTTGCGCAAGATCAGTATTACCAAAATAATTAGGCTGGCTGCCCAAGGCAATAACAAGCACATCGTAATCAACGCTTCCATGCTCAAGAAAAACCCGTTTTTCTACAGGATCAATTCGCGTAACGCGTCCTTGGCGAAAACGAATATTTTTCTTTTTATTAAATAATTTACGAAATGGATAGCTTATATCTGAGGGCGACATAAATCCCGCAGCAATCTGATAGATAAGTGGCGGAAAAAAATTATAGTTATTCTGATCTACCAAAGTAATACTGTACGCCGCTTGTTTTCCCATAATGCGCGCAAGATTAACGCCGGCAAAACCGCCGCCAAGAATGACGATTTTTTTCATAAAAAGAACCTAAAGAAAAAAGAGGAATTATGATTATAAAGGATACCGCTAAACTTTGCTTTCAGGATAACAGCGCATACCATCAAGATTAGCAATAGGTTGCAACCGCACATAGCGGACAACAATACATCCACTTAACATCCGAGAGACAAAAGGCGTAACCAATAGCGCTAAAAATAAAAAAAACACTTGCCATCCCTCAGAAAAGCTACGCGTCAAAAACAGTACCAATAACAACATTAATAAGGGAAAACCATAAATTAAAAACGCACTAAGGTTGAGCCCCCTAGAAGAGAGTAATAGCTCAGCATAATCACCATCACGCCAATTACCTTGATTTGGCAATACCATATAGCCGCTATAAAAAAAACCGCGAAACCATGGACGGTTGCCGCAGCCGTTGCCCTCGGCGCAGCGTTTGCAATCCTGCACATCGTCCATGGGAGCAATGCGAATGGTATCGGTGTCCGCCGCAAGCACGCGGACGCGAATGGGATTATCCATATGAGAGAAAGCCAAAAATAAAGGTTATTCTACCCGACGCGGGTGGCAAAACAGCCATGCCGCCCCACCCCACAGCGCCAGTTCCAGCAGAAACGTCCAATGCAGGATGAAATTCAGCCACCACGGCTGATAACGCGGCGTCACCGTGAAAAAAGAAAACGGCTGATTGACAGACGGCATCAGCCACCAGATATCGCCCACAATCGTATCCAATACCATATGCACCATGCCGTTGATGGCAAAAAGCAGGGCGATGGCCGTCCATGTACTGTGCCGCCTGCGCCAGCAAACCCCTGCAATTAGCAGGCACAGCAGCCACAACAACGGCCAGTGTGTGAGATAGCGGTGATGATGCACCGTTTTGTGGTCAATCACGTAAAACCACAGCATATCAATATCGGGCAGCAATCCACTGACCGCGCCGCACCACGCCCAGACACGGGCGCCGACACGCGGCGGTTTGAGGCGGTACAACCACCGGGCGACAATGTAGCCTGCGGCGGCATGTGCGGTAATCATCAACATCACTCCTGTAAATAACCGTGTTCATAGCCGTTTCCCCACTATATAATACACCACTTTTATAAAATGGCTTATATTTGCCAATTTATTGTTTTCCGCCCTTAATTGAGTATATTTTATGACTAAATTGACGAAAAACATCCAACTCATTGAAGTATATCTGGACATTGGTTCCGGCAAACACGGAACGATCGAAGGGGTAACAGCTCTTGCCCAAGCTTGCCTATACGAACACCCTTCTATAACAACCACACAGATATTCCCTGACAATAAAACGAACAGATTGGTACACGAGCAACCTAAATATGCTAAAGCCAAATATATCGAAGCATTAGCTCCCTTTTTTGACCACAACCTCATACCTGTTGTACAACAGGTTCTCAGTACGAATAAATTCCCCATTATCGTCAGTAGCAATCATACCAATGCTATTGGTAACGTAGCGGCATTTTTAGAACACCACAAAGACAAACGCGTCGGCGTCATATGGATTGATGCGCATGCTGATCTACACTCCGTTTATACGACACCATCGGGAAACATGCACGGCACCCCATTAGCAGCAATTTTACGTATGGATAATTTGGATTGTCGCATCAATGAGGTACCTTCCGAAGTAGCAGCGTTTTGGAAAAGAATGCAATACCTCGCCAGTAGTCATACAAACGGCGTATTACCGCAAGATTTATACTTTCTTGGTCTACGTAGTTTTGAAGAAGAAGAATCTTACCTTATTAAAAAACATGGCATTTTCCAACGTTCTGCCACTGCACATCGCCAAGAGGGTATTAATAACGTCTTAGATAAAATCATTCCGCAATTACAGCAATTAGACACAATATATATCAGCTTTGATATTGATGCTTTGGATGATACGCTCGTACCAGCAACAGGTACACCAGAGCCTCATGGCTATACAATGGAAGAAATGCGACAAATCCTTGACAAATTGCTAGCTTTACCGAACCTTGGCCTGTTCGAAATTACAGAATTCAACCCGACTTTGGATAGTGATTTCGAAAAACACCAATCTATTTATGACCTTTTACATCATGCCATAGACGTGATTGCCCCTAATCAGTCCCCTAACACTTAGCAAAACTGCAACAATGACACGAAAAAATACAGGGTTTGTGCTCACATTAAGCGCACTAATCCTATTAATTATTCTCTATTTATCTGCCATTACCCTATATTGGACAGGTAATGGTAAACAAATGCTGCTTAGTATTATTTTAACCTTGCCACCATTAATTTATTTTCTTCCGAGCACTTGGCAACGACGGAACAAAACTTATGCAGCACTTGCACTTCTTGCGCCACTTCATTTATTTTTGGGTGGCGTCATCTGGCTCTGGGGTCATGTTTACTGGGGGATAGCTATTACCTTATGTGTAAGAATTAATCGCGTTGTTTACACTTTTCCTTTTTGCATGGATGCCC
>JAUMZX010000093.1 GCA_030527905.1 Cardiobacteriaceae bacterium | reverse complement strand
AATAAAAGCAAACAAATCTCAAAAATGTAAACAACGCTCCGATTTCCTACATATAGATAATTATCTCTTGTAACGTTTAAGAAGCAGCGTGTAAGCCGCTGCTCTTTCATAACGAAAGGCAGCTGTTTGTACATCACAATGATAAGCCCGTATTTCATTAAAAACGCTTTATAGTTTCAGCTGCTGTTTTAACTGTAATATCAGCGCATCAGGCAAACGTGCGCGATAATCAACAACGTAAGTTCGCGCTTTCAGCGTTTCCGGCCATGCCTCAGTCTTTACGGCATCTTTACTACTAATAACGAGATTACCCTCAACGGCAAAATCCCCGCTCTCCACAGTCAAAGGCGCATGATCTGGCAAGCTACGACAAGCCACAAGCGTCAATCCTTGTTCACGCAGATTATGAAAAAATCGCTCCGGACGCGCAATAGCCGTTAAGGCGTAAAGAGGCTGACTATTAAGAGACGAGAATGGCTGTAACTTCCCTCCGCTAAGCGGATAAACCCCTTCACAAACATATTGCAGCATATAAGAGGTCGGCTTTCCTTCTCTTTCTTGTATAACCGTCTCGGAAATAGGCTGCGCCAATCCGCTATAAACGATGGCATCTACACTACATAAACGACTCGCTTTTTCACGTAATGGACCTGCAGGTAACAGGAAACCATTACCTAGCCCAATATCCGAAGCGATAACCACAAGTTCCACATCCCGCGCTAGTGCGTAATGCTGTAGTCCATCATCGGCAATAATAAGACGGGTAGCGGGATAATCTTGTAGCAATTTCTCCGCAGCTGCTGCACGTTTGCGGGCAACGATAACCGGTGCTCCAGTACTTCGCCAAAGTAGCAAAGGCTCATCGCCAACAATCGTGGCATCAGGGCACTTTGCTACATCAGTGGCAACACGAGCACATCCGCCATAACCACGACTGATAACACCGACGGGAATACCTTGTGCTTGTAATATCTGTGCCAATGCTTGCACAACTGGCGTTTTACCGTTACCGCCGACACTAAGATTACCGACAATCATGACGGGAACACGCGCACGATAACTACGCAATCCACCTATCCGATAAAGAAAACGGCGTAATACAACAACGACGGCAAATAAAATGGAAAACGGCCACAATAAATACGAAAACAGCGTACGTCGCCGCCAATAATCTGGGAAATCAGGCACAAATTCCTCACAAAGACTTAACCACACATCAACACGTAGAAAATAGCATATTGCCGATAGGAATGGAAAAGACTACAACAACTAGCCTCTATCATCATACCTTTCATATCTGAAGTTAGTGGGAAAACAGCTAGCCGTTCATCCATTTTTACAATCAAACATGGCTATCACATGATGATTGAACCAATGAATTTAAAAAACATTTGACACACGCCTAACTGAGCTACTAGCAAGAGAATACCCAATGCTTATCTATTGCAGCATGCCCAACAAATCATAACCTGCGTTTATATTTTGCGTTATTTCAATCACTATGCGTAGTCAACGCGTTATGCATACAGCAAAATTCTACTATTCAGACGAATTTTATGGCGCGACTGAGATAGAAAATGATAGATATCTATTGGCACAATAGCATTGCAGCATCACAAATCGCTGAATAGCGAAATTGATAAGACAGCAGCTTTACCATCTCGCATCTCGCGGTATTTATCTCTCGATATAACTAAGTGCGATCATCCCTTTTACACAGCCTTTACATAGCGTGAAAAACATCTCAGAAATCTCTATCAATAACCACTTAACGGTTTATCTGGATCATATTGATCGCCAACTTCTTTAACAACCGCCTGACCACAATAACGACCATCCTGTCCGCTACTCAGTTGTGGGCTTCCATATAATTCCCATCCCTGTTGTAGGGCTTCGGTAACGCGACGACAAAATTGGCTATCATCCGGTCCTGTAATAAAACGATAGACTTTCATAAATTTCCTTGAAATAAAGTATTACCAGAAAGCTTATTTAAAACATAAGTACACAAACTGATATCAAAAATCTAACTATGGCTTTCCAGTGAGATTAACCTTTAAGACTTAGAGACAGCGTTAGCAAGATAGTACATTTTTCCGTTTTCTAATCCTTAAAAACCGGCACATTATCAAACGCTATAATTATGGATGAATAAAAACCTATCTTAAAAGTATCGCTGTTTAGAGAGAATGGAATGACTTATGCCAACAACTGCGGCAATACCAAATCAACCCACGCTTCCAAGCGTTCCTGTGTTTTCTCAGGCTCGCTATCCTCATCCAAAGCTAAGCCAATAAAAGTACCATCGCTTTGCAACGCTTTTGATGAGGTAAAATTATAATCCGCACTTGGCCATGCGCCTATAAAGGTCGCACCTTGCGCCTTCAATTGCTCTGCCAGCATTCCCATAGCATCAAGATAATATTCAGGATAGCCAATCTGATCTCCAAGACCAAACATGGCAATAACTGTTCCATCAATTCGCGTATTCGCTATTTTATCAACCACCATTTCCCAATCATCTTGATATTCACCATAATTCCACGTGGGCATACCAAGAATAATACGCTTATAAAGGAACATATCATTCGGATCATCCAGATCTATAATATTAATAGGAACAATATCAAGGTTATATTTTTCTTTAATATAGGTTTCTATTCTATAGGCCACATCTTCCGTCATCCCTGTCGTACTACCATAGAAAAACCCAATTTCTTGACTCATCTCGTTCTCCAGAATTTCAATGGACGCTATTGTCGGTTAATCATTGTAAGGATGCAACGCTTTCGCACAGGCAAGTGTATTGCGCAACAAACAAGCAATGGTCATGGGACCAACCCCGCCCGGAACCGGAGTAATTGCACTGGCGACTTGACTGGCACTTGCAAAATGAACGTCTCCTACTAGGCGTGTTTTCTCTCCATCCGTGATACGGTTAATACCGACATCTAAAACCAATGCGCCCGCTTTCAGCCAATCGCCACGAACCAATTCAGGCACGCCCACTGCTGCTATCACAATATCTGCTTCGCGACACAAAGCGGGCAAATCAGCCGTTCGAGAATGAGCAACAGTAACTGTCGCATTTGCCGCCAACAATAATGCCACCATGGGTTTACCTACAATATTAGAACGGCCTATAACAATCGCCTGTTTCCCAGACAAGTCGCCCATACGATCTTGCAAAATTAACGAACAACCGAGCGGAGTACAAGGAATGGATACGGGATTCCCTGTCCATAAACGTCCAACATTCACGGGGTGGAAACCATCAACATCTTTATCAGGAGAAATGGCATTAAGAACAGCATCAACATCCAAATGGTCTGGCAATGGCAATTGAACGAGAATCCCGTGCACATTAGGATCAGCATTCAAGGAAGCGACTTTCGCTAGTAAATCCTCTTGGGTCGTATCTGCCGGCATCTTATGCTCAAAGCTGGCAAAACCCACTTCTAAGGCCTGAATACCTTTATTCCGTACATAGACTTCACTCGCGGCATCATTACCAACCAAAACAACTGCTAATCCAGGCTGGACTCCCGTCTTCTCACGAAATAAAGCCCCTTCTCGCGCAACTTCCGCACGTAATGTAGTGGCAAAGGATTTACCATCAATAATCTCTGCAGTCATTTTTCTCTCCAATGATTTCATTTCAAACGTTTATACCGCAGCAATCCCATTGTTCGCCGTAAGCTCTTGTGTAGGATAACAATACGATTATATTACCTATACCGTTTTTATTTACCCATAAATTGGCATCATATGCCCTACGCTTAATTCAAATTTATTTTTGGTTTTGTCTTAACGTGCCGCTTCTATTCTTGAATTAAATAGAAAATGTATGGATATATATTGATACCTATTGCATTTCTTAAATCCAACAAAGCGTAGGATAGCAAGCTTATCCACACATCATTAAAACAGCGTCTTATTTTTATAACGCAGCGGCAATCATATCAGCGGTTTTCTGTAATTCCACTAAATCTGCTGCACCTTTCCCATGCATACCTAAAGATTGATTTGCCCACATGGGAATTAAATGCATATGATAATAAAAAACCGTTTGTCCTGCCGCCTCACCATTATATTGCACGACACGAATACCATCTGCTGCTAATGCTTTTTTTTGCGCTTGTGCTAAATTTTGACTGAAAGTGATAATCTTTTGCAAAGATTCAACATCCATTTCCAATAAATTAGCTGCGTAACGTTTAGGGATAATTAAACTGTGCCCTTTACTTTGAGGGAAGGCATCCATAAAGGCAAAAATCATGTCATCTTCATAGATTTTGGCGCATGGTATCTCGCCAGAAAGAATTTTGTTAAAAATAGTATCCGCCATCCGCGTGCTCCTCTAAGAATATTACAATATGAAAAATATGTGAATTACAAAGATAAGTTGACTATTTTTTTCGCTTAAAACATTATCACTTAGAACTAAACTCGCCTTTTTAAGCTTTTCATTACACATGAATACATAAATTTTTTTTAAATGAACGCAGAAAATAAAAAAGGCACGCTACCCGTGCCTTTTTTATTTTCTAATTTCTTAAATTAGTAAGTCCTGTTCGTTACCACCACGGGCAATATATTCTCTATACCACTGTGGTTGACGCCCCATACCACTCCAAGTCTGGTTATGGTCGGCAGGATTATGATAACGTGGTGGAAGTGAAGCACGAGTAGTTGCTGGTTTTCCTTCCGTACTATTAATAAAACGTGATGCTTGACGTTGCGCTTCAGCAAGAATATCACGTGCACGTTTTTTCTTTTGTCGATCTACGTGATTAATTAATGCCTCAAAATCGTCATTGTTTAACGCATCAACTTGATTAAATAATTGCTCAAGACTCATTTTTTCCTCATTGTTTTAAAAGCCATAATAATTATATCGCTATTATAAAAAATGTAAAGATTATTTTTCTTTCTCAGCTTGTTCTTTTAACATTTCATAGCGTTTTTGCAATGTAGAGACTTTTTGTCTCTCATTGACGGGTAACGTGGAATCTTTTAAAGCTCTACTTACTTGTGCTTCGGCTAATGCATAATCTCCAATTAGCGCATAATATTTTGCGGTTAGCAGAAACTGTTCGGCACGACGATTTTGTTTATCAAGGATATCACCATATAAATCGTAATATTGTACTGCGCCAGGATCACGATTAATTTGCGCCTGCAATAATTTTTCCGCTTCACTTTGTTTACCTACCGCAATTAAACTTCGTGCATAAGGAATAATTAAATTCTCATTATTACGCCAATGCTGCCAAGCTTTCGAGAAAATATTTTCTGCTCTTATGGCATCGCCTTCCATGAGCGCTTGTTCTCCATGCAATCTTGCAAAGACCGCATTTTTATCAGCAGGTAATTCCATCAATAAATCGGATATCGCTGCTTTATCGTGTTTCTTTTGCGCCTCCAATAGTTTTCTATAGTTTTCTGCTAACAAGTCATTAGGGTGATAATTACGCAAGTTATAACGGCTATAGCGATTAATGGCAACTTTGGCAATTTGATAGTTTAGTGGTATTCGACTACTACGATTTTTCAACGCCTTATCACGTTGTCTATCTGCTCGATGCTGAGGTAGCGGGTGACTTAACAAAAATTCAGGAGGATAACTACTATCTACGAGTAGTTTTTCAAAGAATGTTGCCATTTGCGTATCGTCATAACTTGCTTTTTGCAAAACTCTAATGGCAACATCATCTGCTTGTTGTTCATGCGCTCGCGAGTATTCTAATTTTTTTTCTTGAATATATGCTTGTGTACCCGCTATTGTTGCTTGCGCACTATTAGGATTGTTTGTTGCCGCAGCAACAGCAGCTCCCGCCAAAATACTTATAGCTTGCATCCAACCATATTTTTCTGCATCCGCGATAGAACGTGCAATATGGGACTGACTCACATGCCCCATTTCATGCGCGATAACCCCTGCCAATTGGTCTTCATTCTCAGTTACTGCAATCAAACCACTATTGATACCAATATAACCACCACTCGTTGCAAATGCATTAATTGCGGGTGAGTCAATAACAAAGAGATGGTATCCAGATTGAACAGGCGCATAGACGGCCAATCGTTTTCCCAACTCGCGTATATAGGCTGTAATTTCAGGTTGCTCTAATAATTCACCTTGCTGCCGTAATCGCCCCTCAACAGCTAAACCGATATTGCGTGCTTTATCTCCAATAAAAATACGTTTTTCAGGGTTACCCAAATCGGGTAATGTAACTTCAGCAGTGGCATCTAGGTGATAAATGCTCAAAATAGTAAAAATAAAAAAGCGCGTTTTCCGCATAAAGATATTTCAATTCATTCGTAACGTTGCATATTTTAAGCAGTGCGCACTTAACAAACCATAGACAGTTGATTACTGTATCTTCTACTTAGTCAAATGATGACTATTTGCAACATAGATTTGCACGACTTATTTTCTTATTTCAAGATACCTATTTCTTCTAATCATTTTTTGACATACATCCATATATGCCTTCAGACACCATAACAACGACTTAATTTTTATCTTACATTTAACGGTATTCGTTTACTCACGAGATGACCTTCAGGCGGAGGCGTATAACGCCCTACACTACGAACCGATTCCAGAATAAGCGAATCAATTTTCTCTACCCCCGAACTGGATTCAATTCTAATATTGCTGAATTGTCCATTAGACTGAATATCAAAAGAAACAACCGCTGTTCCTCGATCACGAATACGTCCTTTACGCCGTTGCACTGCGCTATTAATACGATCTTGCAGACCACAATTATAGTTATGCGCCGTTTCTTTTGAACCTGTTTGTGAACCTCCATTAGGTTTACCCGTCTTTCCATCATTAGATACACCCGTATTATTCTGGATATTTGATAATGATGGCGCTGTTACTGTCGCGCGAGGAGGCGGTACAACAAAAAGTGGCTTATCTTGCGGTAAAGGGTCTTGAGATATTTCTTCTTGACGCTTTGGTTTAGGTTTATCTTTTTTCGGTTTCTCTTTTGGTTTTTCTGGCTTAATTTTTTCCTTCTTTGGCGGAGCGGTTTTTCTAGGCGGTGTTATTTCTTTTTTTACTATAGGTTTCTCTATTTCAACCGGCGCAACTGGTTCTGGTGTCGGTGCTGCCTGCTCTACCTCTGGTTCCTGCTCGGTCTCAGGTTCTGGCTCTCCTGGCGGCGGCGGTAGGGGGGCAGCCTCTGGTACATGTTCCTGCTCCGGCACATATTCCAACCATTCCCACCCTAAGACATTATCCACTTCTATTATTCTCGTTTTATTGTATTGCTGCACAAAATACCATCCACCTCCAAATAGACTTGCGTGGATAAGAATAGAAACGAATAATGCAATACTATTAATTACATTATTGCGGCTGACCATTCACCTGCTCCTCAGGCATCGTCAACACAGCCACTCGAAACCCCTTATTCTTAACCATTTCCTGTACTTTAATGAAATACTGAAAAGGAGTTTGTGCATCAATCTTTAATGTAACCCGTTGGTTCTTTGTCCAAGTATCAATCGTCTTTTGTAATGCTGCTTCTGTTATTTTCGTATCTATTACATCGCCATTCTTCAAATAAAAACTACCGTCCTTATCAACCGTAATTAATTGCAACGTATCTTCAACTTGTAACTTTGTTGGTGTTTTTGAAGTTGGCAAATTAACTTCAATTTTTCCTTGCGCGATAAAAGTAGCGGTCATTAAAACAATAGCTAACAGTACCAGCATAATATCGATAAACGGAATGACATTAATCTGGTCGAATTTTTTCATTACATATCCCCAGATTCTTTGTAAGAGAGCCACTGCTCACGTCGCACATCAACTTTGCGCGATAGCATGTTATAAAACATAATAGAAGTGTAGGAAATCGCCGCGTTGTTTACACTTCCTGTTTAAAATAATCATCTAAA
>JAUMZX010000092.1 GCA_030527905.1 Cardiobacteriaceae bacterium | reverse complement strand
TAATACGCCAACAGATAGTGCTTCCGCTGGTAA
This sequence comes from Cardiobacteriaceae bacterium, assembly GCA_030527905.1. Classification (GTDB taxonomy): domain Bacteria; phylum Pseudomonadota; class Gammaproteobacteria; order Cardiobacteriales; family Cardiobacteriaceae; genus Cardiobacterium. Next base: position 7,895 of record JAUMZX010000092.1, on the reverse strand, counting down.
TACGCCAACAGATAGTGCTTCTCCTAATACATCCTATACCCCTGTTGTACAGCCATTAGAAGTAAATAACGCACCACAAGTAGAAAAAAATGAATCCCCCAAAGGATTAGGAGGGTACGTAAAAAGATTTGCGGCTGCATATGCAAGAGGAACCAAAGATAGTATTGCTGAAAAAATCTCAAATTCACCTCATTTTGATACGGCTCGAAAAATTCGAGAAAACTCATTATCTGATCAAATATCCAAGAAGAAAGAATGAACAATACTAAAAACATTAAAGATATATCTTCACCATATCTCGCAGCAAGAAGAGAGTGGAATGAACGTTACGGCGACTATATTCATACATCAAGGATGTGGCGTGTAGTCGGAATACTTGGACTTTTAGTTGGAATAGTATCAACAGGAGGTACTATTTATTTTGCAGGACAAAATAAACTAATTCCTTATGTTGTAGAAGTAGATAAACGAGGGGCAACAGTCGAAGTCTATCGTGCTGATACTATGCAATCTATTGATAGCCGAGTCGTGCGTGCTCAATTAGCACAGTTTATTCGTGATTTGCGCAGTGTTAGTGCTGATATGACTGTAGAGAAGAATGCTATTCGCCGTTTATATACCCATTTAAATAGTAATAGCCAAGCATCATCAGTCATAAATAAGTATTTCAAAGAAAACGATCCTTTTAGAAAAGCACAAAAGAAAACTGTCGGTGTTGATATTTTGCAGTTGTTACCACTATCGGAAAAAACTTGGCAGATAGAATGGTCAGAACAAGAATATGGACGTGATGGAAAAATACTTGGAAATGGGAATTTTACAGCGACAGTTACAGTGTCATTATCAAACAATATAGATGAACAAAGTATTTTAAGTAATCTCATCGGCATGTCTATAGATGAGTTGCATTTTTCAGCAGATTTCAAGGATAAAGTAAAAGGAGAAGATACGCATGAGAGCACTTAAAATATTATCAATACTACCTCTATTGGCGCTAGCTGATTTGACGCTAGCTGATGGTTCAAACTATATCGTTCCGGATGTTGCTAATGCAGATGTTACTAATGCTCCTCTGCCGCTACTGTCGGCAGAAACGCCATTATCTGAACGTGATCATGCTGCGATGAAGTATGCCAGTCAATGGTTGCATGGTAATCGTTATCCATACAGAGATGGAGACAGGGTTGTTTATTTATATGGATCTGGTCAACCAACATTAGTATGTGCACCTCTTGAGTTGTGCGTAATATATTTGCAAGCAGGCGAACATGTAGTTGACAATGGAGTTCATCTTGGCGATACGGTGCGATGGCAAGTAGCTCCAGCAATCGGAGCGGATGACCGGACTCAACTAGTCTTTAAACCCGTTGATTCTGGATTAAAGACATCTTTAGTGATTATTACTGATCGACGTACGTATCACATTAAGCTAGTCAGTAGACGTAATGATTATATGCCAGGAATTGCTTTCAAATACCCGAATAGTGAGATGGCGGCATGGCAGGAATACCATAAGCAAGTGAATGAGAATAAAGCTCATAACGCCAAAGATGGTGTAGCACTGGCTGATCTAGATTTCAACTACCATATAAGCGGCTGTAATTCATGTGATTTTCGCCCTGCAAGGGTTTATAACGATGGTTTGCAAACTATTATTGAAATGCCACATACAATGCGGCATTCAGATGCTCCAGCGTTGTTAGTTAGTAGTGCTCAGGGAGACCAGTTAGTTAATTACAGGCTACACGATGGCAAATACATTGTTGATAGGTTGTTTACTGAGGCTGTATTGGTTAGAGGAGTCGGCCGTAAACAAGAACGAGTAAAAATAAGTAAAGGAGAAAGGTAATGAAAATCTTCTTTCTAATAGTCGTTTGGGCCCTACATGGTTGTGTATCGATGCAGCATATTGATAATTACGAGGATTCAGAACTCAATAAAACAGAGGTGCAGCGTATAGCGAAAGATGGTGGCGATATTCTCGCAGCGCATTATCCTCCAGGAAAAACCATAATTTCTTTAAAATCAGTAGGCGTTTTCGGAGATCTTCTTGGCGAGGAATTACGGCATCATGGGTTTGGTGTACAAGAAAAGGGAACTACGGTATTACATTATTTGCTTGACAAAATGGATGAGCAAACATGGCGTTTGGGTTTGATTACGGATTATTGGCGGAGCGATAGTATTTATTATCTTGGTGATAACCAAGAACTAATTCGAGGAAATCAGACGCAGCGGAGCTCAAAATGAGTGTAATAAATGATCCAGGTAATTCGCCTAATTCACCTACATCTGGTGTTCGTCGACTAAATAAATTACCGATGATTATCGCTTTTACTGTATTGGCTTTGGTTGTACTCGGTATTATCTATGCCCTCCATAGTCGAAGTGTGCAAAGAAGTAGTAATAACAAAGGTAACAATGGGACTATTAACAAGAATGCAGCAGCAGAGAATATATTAGCTGGAATTGGAGATGGTATTGCTGATAGCGAAACCATTGTTATTGATAATACTAAACCTACACCAGAATTACCTTTACCACAAAAAACCGCTGAAGATAAAAAAGAAGAGGAAACAGAAGACAAAGAAGCGCAGCGGATTGCTGATCTTGTACGACAATTCCGAGAAAGAAATTATTATGAAGCCTTGGTCGCTCGTACTCCGATAGAGGAGTCTTCGAAGAAAGCAACAGCAGAAGAGCCAACTGATGCTGGTAGACTTGATAAACCACTCACATGGAATAATCAAGGAGCTGCATTGGAACGTGCCTTGGCTGCTCAAGGTATTGAAGGAATCGAAAGTTTATTAGGAAATAGGGATCCCAATCTTCATTCACGTAAAGAGTCTTTTTCACAAACTGAGAACCCATACGGATATATTGCATCGGTACGTGAACCACAATTAACAGAATACGAAATTAGGGTAGGTGCGGTTATTCCAGCGGTGATGGTTTCAGGTATCAATTCGGATCTTCCAGGTGACATAATTGCGCAAGTAACACATGATGTGTATGACAGTAAAACAGGTCGTTACATTCTTATCCCGCAGGGTAGCAAACTTATAGGTAGATATGATAGTCAGATTGCAATGGGACAAGAGCGAGTCATGATAGCGTGGTATAGATTGCAATTTCCGGACGCTAGTATTTTTAATCTAGGCAATATGGGAGCCGTAGATCTTGCTGGTTATGCAGGGATGAATGATAGAGTTAATAATCACACATGGAGGATTTTTAAAGGAGCGTTATTACTATCTGTGATCGGAGCTGGTACACAAATTGCGATAGGTGACAGTAGCAATGAAAATAGTCCAATCAATGTCGCCAAAAGTGAATTTGGACGACAAATTGGGGAAGCTGGTAATGAAATGGTAAAAAGGAATCTAAACATTCAGCCAACATTAGAAATTCGCCCAGGATATAGATTTAACGTAATGGTAAATAAAGATTTAATATTAACTCCATATCAAAATTGAGGCAGATCACGTGATGATGGCCGTAAGGCTCTCCAAAGCGATTGTTTAATACGTATTCTCTTCTTATATTTCTTTTGTGTTAGAAGATGATAAAGAAGCCGCTATCTAAGCGGCTCTTTAGTTTCAAAATTTTTTGGGGTGTAAGGGAAATGGGTTACATAAGTTACATGAATAAGAATAAGAGTAAAGTCTTTTTTATAACAACCTGCTATAAGAATTATATTAGGTTACATTTTTGCTACATTGGGGTTACATGTAACCATGTGCTATAACTTAAGGATAGTTACAAAATAACTTTTTAATTCATATAAAAACAATAGGTTATATACATTTTCTTTAAAATGTAACTGCCAGTAACTCAAATGTAACTTTTTTTACTATTTATAATACTCTGTTTATAATGTTAAAAATTATTTTTCAAAACGATGTAACCTATGTAACCCTATTTTTAATAGTAGTTATTGGTTGCGTTTTTTTTTAATAATGGTTATTGATTGACTTCCTGCAATTAATGCGCTGTTGCTGTTAGTCCCATCCCTGCGTGCTGCTTGAGAAGCTAAGACTTCCAAAGTTTGTAACTGCACTTCAATAGTTGCTTGTCTATATAGTTCTATAACGGTTTGCTCCCGGCTATCTAATGTATATAAGTTGTGATCATCAAAAAGTAATGAACGTATATCTATGCCTTGTTGGGCGAGCTTAAATAAATAATCTAATTTTGGTGCAACAATTCCCCGTTCATAGCCGGACTGAACTCTTTGTGATGTACCGCACCTTTCTGCTAGCTCTTTTTGTGTTAAGCCTATTTTTTTTCGCGCAATTTCTAGTTTTGATCCAAAAACTAATAATTGTGTGAGTGTATTTCTATCTCCATCTAATTTATTCGTCATAAAAATACCTTTTTCGTCATGAAAAAACATTGACGCATAACGAAATAATAACATAATATGGTGTTATGCGTATAAATCATAACCAAAAAAGGGAAAAAAATGACAGAAAAAGAAAAAATAATATCTCGTGTCGTTAACGCTACACGCCGATCTAACGTTATACAAATACGGATAAATGATGAGGACATGGAGACAATCCAGGTTATATGTAAAGAATTAAACCTAAAGGCTAGCTCGCTTGCTTATGAATTTTTCCAGTATGCGTTAGATGCGTATTTACAGGAGAAATCTGAGGCTTCTGTACATGACGATCAATTAAAATTATTTGAATAACAATGAATATCAACGAACAACAATATGAAAGGTTGTTGCGGAGTTTAATTGAAGATTATGATTTTAAAGAAGTCGAAGGTGAATATCTTAATCGTGGGATCTGCCCCGAATGTGGTAAGCGAGAATTATTCATCTCGAAATCCAATCCTTGGAGGTTGTGTTGTAACCGGCGCAATCGTTGCGGCTTCAGCGCGAGTACGTTTGAACTATATCGACACTCTTTGTTTGCCGATTGGTCACAATACTATCCGCATTCTGAATCAAATCCAAAAGCAACAGCTGATGCTTATCTATCGTATGCTCGCGGCTTTAATCTTGAAAAGATTCGATCTTTATATAGTCAAGAGCATTACTATGATCATAAAACGAAACAACATACAGCTACAGTTCGTTTTACTCTATGCGACGGCAATGCAACATGGGAACGATTTATTGATAACACAGACTGTTTTTCTGGACAAAAAGGTCGGGCATTAGGATCTTACAAGGGACTTTGGTGGCAAATGCCTAATGAAACATTTGAAGCCAACGAAATATGGATTACTGAAGGTATTTTTGATGCGTTATCGCTCATTCAGATTGGATATACAGCAATTTCCTCTATTAGTTGCGGGAATTATCCAGATGCTTTTTTTTCAATGTTACGCCAGAAAAGTCTGAAACCATTGATTATCTTTGCGATGGATAATGACCCTGCAGGAAAGGAAGCTATTAAAAAGCATGTGGAGCGTGCTCGTAACGACGGGTGGAATGTCAGAGCTGCAATTCCTCCTCCACATCAAGATTGGAATGATCTTTTACTTGCAGGAAAATTGGAAGATTCATTATCTGAATCTTTTTACAATGGTGAATTGCTTATTGCAGAGAGTGCTATTGAAACAGCACGAATTATGTACAAGAAAAATGGCATGAACGCTTTTCATTTTTCTTTTGCTAATCGTACGTATTGGTTTTCTCTTGATATGACTGCGTATCAAGCAGCTCTTGATAATATGGAAGCAGGCGAGAATGATGATGCTTTGAAGCAGGCTTCAGTTATATCTGAGATTGCTAATTGTTTGATACAGCCATTGTATTTTCAACGGAGTCGTGACAGTGATGAATCGCGCTATTTTGTGCGAATTAGTCGAGCTCATGGCGCTGACACGCAAAATACTTTTACAGGTTCGCATCTAGGCGCATCAACTGACTTTAAAAAGCGGCTTCTGAGCGTATGTCCAGGCGCGCTTTATGACGGGTCTACTAAACAGTTAAACAGGATTATTAGAACAGATTTCTCAAATCTGAGAACGGTAGAAACTATAGATTATATTGGTTATGTACAGGATTTAGACGCGTATGTGTTTCGGGATTTTGCAGTTAGCAAGGGTAAGATTATTAGTCGCAACAATGAGCAGTTTTTGGCTCTTGATAGGTTGAGAACGATCAAAACAATATGCGACATTGACATTCATTTATCTAAAGAAGATGTTAATTTCGATTGGGTGGACGATTTTGTTGGTGCATTTTCAGAAATAGGATTGGTAGCGTTGGCATTCTTTACTGGTAGTTTATATGCGAATCAAATACGTGAAAAGCAAATGTCATGGCCTTTCTTAGAACTTGTAGGAGACCCAGGCGCCGGAAAATCAACATTGCTAGTATTCTTGTGGAAACTTTTCGGAAGGAAAAATTATGAAGGGTTTGATCCCATGAAATCATCCGTATCAGGACGTTCCAGGGTATTCAATAAGGTCTCGGGATTACCAATTGTATTAATAGAAGGTGACCACTCCGCCGATCATCATCGAAAATTTGGGAGATTTGATCTAAGCGAACTCAAGGATACATATAATGGAAGACCAGTTTACACGCGGGGCTCCAAAACATCGGGACTTGAGACTTATGACCCACCTTTTCGTGGCAGTATTGTTATAGCACAAAACCGTCGAATTGAGGCCGACGAAGCGGTTCTAAGTCGAATTATACCACTCTTTTGTTCACGTAAAAATTTATCAGCAAAAGGTAAAGCGCACGCGGATATTTTAAAACGAGCTCCAGTTGAGAAATTGTCGTCATATTTGACGCATATGTTAAAAAATTCTAAACGTATACTTGAAGATTATTTTTCTGTATATGGAGAATATGAAGAACGTTTGGCAGCCTTAGTTTCTGATCGCATTGCTCAAAATGGCGCTCAGATGATGTCCATGTTGCGAGTAATTGCGAATCAGGTTGATATTGATGAGATTACACTTTCACGAGCATTCGATTTCATCGAAAAAATTAGTGTTGAACGAGAACAATCAATGCAAATGGATGATCCGATTGTATCTGATTTTTGGGATAGAGTTGAATACTTAGAATCAACAGGGCGGAACGTTAATCATAGTAATGATCCAGGATTAATAGCTATTAATCTTCCGCATTTTGAATTTTGTGCACGTTCTGCTGGAATCCAAGTGTCTGCACGCACGGAACTTAACAGGTTTTTAGATAAAAGTATCCGTTATGAGTTTATTGCTCGGCGCTCAGTGAGGTCAAAAATAACACAAAAAGTAATTAAATGTCTTATTTTTAAAAATCAAAAAGGAGAAGTCTTATGATTCAAACTAAAATTAGTGAACGTTTGAAAATGGTATCCAACAGTGATAACTTAACCAGAAAGGATGATGATTGTTATTGGACACTTAAAGATATTGCGGCATATCTCAATTTAAGTATATGTACTGTAAGACGCAATTTTATTTCTGATCCTCGCTGGCCTGCGCCGCTATGCTCTGGTAGTTCGCGTACTGCAAGCCAGCGGTGGCTTGCAAGTGAAGTTAAAAAGGCATTGTTACTTTTTCGAAGACATAATTAAAACCTTTTATTTCTCTTGGAGGCCGCTTTAGTTAGTGGCCTTTTTTTATGTGTTATAATTGTATATATAATAATTTCTTAAGGAGGATTGAAGTGAATAAAATATTTATTCTTATTTTGTTGAATTTCTTATTTTCATGTCACAAAAAAAATGAATTGGATAACATAAAAGATACAAAAATTGATGGATATAGTACAACATGGGGTGTGTCGTCAGAAAAACTATCTGTTTGCCATCAAACAGGGAAATGGAGTATAGGAAAGGAAAGAAAAGATTGGGCTGAAGCAATATTTGAATGTGATATTACAGATGAGGCAATTGAACCTTATAATATTAAAATGGAAGAGTATTCGA
>JAUMZX010000091.1 GCA_030527905.1 Cardiobacteriaceae bacterium | reverse complement strand
AGATGATTATTTTAAACAGGAAGTGTAAACAACGCGGCGATTTCCTACAGTTTATTGGCCATATCAATACCAACTATTAGTGGAAAGATTTCTAATAAAAAAATGAAAAAAAACTGAGGTGTTTATACCAATCCACTCAAATTTTATTATAGAATAAATAATTTATTGTAAGATTGTAGAGAATTATACTTATTAAATATAACAAAGAATTAAGTAAAAATCTCAATTTTAATATGGATAGTTAGTGAAATATATTTATATGATAACTTTAATATTGAATATTCAATATTAAAGTAGGTACGGATACGGAAATTTTACCTATTATATTAACAGATGAGTTAATATATAGTTTTTAATTTATAGGCTTATTTTGAAGTGATATTAAAATGCAGGTTATGCAGAACAGTTCACTGTGAGCTAGATAGAATATTAGCTTATTTACCAATACAAAAAGAAGAAAATATATGTCCAAGGAGATCATCTGCGCTTATATTTCCTGTGATACTACCAAGCGCTTCATGTGCACGGCGTAGATCTTCCGCTATAAGCTCGCCGCTACGAGTACTTTGTAGTTGTTGTAAGGCGGTTTGATGATGCGCTTGAGCCTGCTGTAAAGCCTGCAAATGTCGTTCTCGTGCAATAAATGGGCTTTCATCTCGTGTATCGCGTCCGGCAATATGGGAGAGTGTTGTCTTCAATTTATCTAAGCCTAATCCAGTCTTTGCTGAAATCCAAATGCCGTCTTGATAGCGCGTCTGTATTTCAGGAGAGATTTGGTCAGCTTTGTTATATACGAGACAGATAGGAATATTATTTGGTTGTTCTCGCCGTAAAGTTTCTAAGTCGACAATGCCACCATGAGCTAGCGTATTCCCATCAGCAAGTAGGATAATGATGTCTGCTTGGCTCAATGCCTTTTTAGTGCGACGAATGCCTTCTTGTTCAATAAGGTCATCACTATCACGTAAACCAGCTGTATCTAGAATGTTAACAGGCATTGCATCAATGACAAGAGTTTCACGAACAATATCGCGAGTAGTTCCTTCATGTTCTGTAACAATAGCGCGCTCTTCACCAACCAAGGCGTTAAGTAAACTTGATTTACCTGCATTAGGTCGTCCCGCTAGAACGAGGTTGATACCATCATTAATAAGTTTGCCTTGAGTGGTTTGTGCTAGCAGTTTATTTAGTGCGTCACCCCAGTCTTTTAGGCGTCGCTCAAGATGGTTCTCGCTGAGAAAATCAATTTCTTCTTCTGGAAAATCTAGCGCAGCTTCTATGTAAATACGTAATGCGAGAAGTTCTGCTGCAAGCGCTTCAATTTCACGTGAAAAGATGCCTTGTAGTGAGCGTGAAGCCGCTTTAACGGCGGCTTGTGTGCGAGCATTAATAAGATCGGCAATAGCCTCGGCTTGGGCAAGGTCGATTTTGTCATTCAAGAATGCGCGACGCGAAAACTCTCCAGGTTCGGCAAGACGCGCTCCATTATTAAGTGTGGCAGCAAGGAGCGCTTGGCTTACGGCAATACCACCATGGCATTGTATTTCAACAATATCTTCCCCTGTATATGAGTGTGGAGCAGGAAAGTAGATAAGTAAGCCTTGATCGATTATGTCGCCTTGGTAGTCGCGAAATTCTGTGAGTATGGCACGACGTGGTGTGAGCTTTTTACCGCTTAGGCGATAAGCGATAGCGACAGCAGCCTGACCACTAATACGAATAATAGCAACGCCGCCTGTTCCTGGCGGCGTTGCTATAGCAGCGATAGTATCTTCTTTTGTCATGAATGGTGTCGTTTGTCGCTGCCTTCATGGTTAGTTTTCTTTTCGCCGTAGCGTTTGTTCATAACAGACTGTTGTACGATGCCAAAGGCGTTACTTACGGTCCAATAGAGCACCAATCCAGAGGGGAACCACATAAACATAAAGCCAAAAATGAGCGGCATCATCATCATTACTTTTGCCTGCATTGGGTCAGGAGGCGGAGGGTTAAGTCGTTGTTGTAGAAACATCAATGCCGCGTTTATGATGGGTAGTATGAAGTAAGGATCTTGTGCTGAGAGGTCTTGCACCCACCCAAACCATGGAGCATGACGCAACTCTACAGATTCGATTAGCATCCAATAGAAAGCAAGGAAAAAAGGTATTTGTAATAACATCGGCAAACAACCGCTTGCAGGATTCACTTTCTCATCTTTGTAGAGTTTCATCATTGCCATGCTGGCAGCTTGACGATCATCTCCATAACGTTCTTTGATTCGCTGCATCTCAGGGCCAAGTCGACGCATTTTTGCCATGGATTTGTAAGCCCAAGCGGATGGCGTGAAGAATAATAGTTTTATCAGTAGGGTCATTAAAACAATAGCCCAGCCCCAATTATGTACGATGCTATGAATAAAACTGAGGATATAGTACATGGGCTGTCCAATCATAAAGAGGATGCCATAGTCGACTGTTTTATCTAAGTTTGGCGCGACGTTTTTCAGGGTTTGTTGGATTTTCGGCCCGATGTAAATGGTGCTTTTAAAACTAGTGCTACTACCAACAGCAACATCACGTTTGGCACTGACCACGCCAAGGTAATGATCGCCATTATTAGTCAAGCTGAAAAAGGTTTTTTTCTGCTCTTGTTCTGGCACAATGGCACCAAGGAAGTAGTGTTGGATCATGGCGAGCCAACCATGCGTTGTGTCAACAGGATCCATTTTGGTACCCAGTTTGACTTTTTCATATGGATCGTCGTCATAGGAGATAACGCCGCCAGTATAGGTGGCAACTTGTCCTAATCCTGAAGACGGTTTAGGTTGTCCAAAAATCCATTGGACATAGCTATCACCGTGCCATGCGGTTTGGCTGTCATTTTGTACAGACTGCTCAATGGTAAAATCATATACGCCGCGTTTAAAAGAGAATATTTTTTTGATGGTGATACCATCTTTTTGCCATGTCAACGGCACAATTAATGTGTCTTGACCATTTTCCAAACTGTATTGTTGTTTTTCGCTGCTAAAAGTTTCTTGTTCTGTCAAGATATTGTTGTCACCGCGTAATACGCTTTGTAAGAAAAAACGTCCGGGATTGTTCAGGTGAAGTAGCGCAAGTGGTTGGGTACTATTTTTCGATTCAGGGTAGGAGAGTAAATCGGCATGAATAACAGTACCACCTTTTAACGCAATTTGTAGGTCAAGAACGTCCGTCTTTATATGTATGCTCGGTCCGCTAGTATTCGATGCATCTTCTGTGCTTGTTGTTGTATTGGCAGTACGCGTTTTTCCATCTGTAGCTACCTGAGGTACGCTATCTGACACACTATCTGGTGTAGCAATTTGGCTTGTAGTGCTCGGTTCAGGATGCGGCATATTGGCAATTTGCCATTTTTGCCACAATAGGAATGCAAGCATCGCCGCACTGATATATAAAAGCAATTTAGGGTTGTTTTTCATGCTTCACCAAGAATGTTTCGGGAACGGGATCGTAGCCACCTTTACACCAAGGGCCACAACGTAAAATACGCCATACAGTCAGAATAGAACCGCGTAATGCGCCATGTTTTTCGATAGCTTCTTCACCATAGTGTGAACAGGTCGGTTCAAAGCGACATTGCTGTCCGATAAAAGAGCTAAGCGTTTTGCGGTAAAGTTTTATCAGCGTAATGAGTAGGCGCTTCATGTGAATAAACGCTGCCAATGACGCTGTAATGAGTTAGTAATCGTGACGTTCTCGCTATTCTGAGCAGAGCTTCGAGCAATAATAACAATGTCTATCGCTCGCCCTTCGCGTTCTGGCCAATGACGAAAGCTTTCGCGTATTAGCCGTTTAATACGGTTACGTTCGTGCGCTCTACGTATCTGTCGTTTTGCAATTACTAAACCAATGCGTGCTGTATGTCCTTGTAAACAGTAACGCCCCAAAACGGTAAAGCAGCGGTCACTACTTTTTCGCTCAGGGGCTTGGAATACGTAGTTATAATCCGAACGATGCGTTAACCGTGCGGTCCGGGGAAAAGACGCATTCACACTGTAGTCATTTAGGGTTAGACAGTGAGACGATGACGTCCTTTAGCACGACGACGTTTCAAAACGAGGCGTCCGTTCTTAGTGGCCATACGAGCACGGAAACCATGGGTACGTTTGCGAGAGAGGTTACTAGGTTGAAAAGTTCTTTTAGACATGATTGTCTCCTGAGGAAAATTCAAAGCGCGCAATCATACGGTTTGACTCAGCTAAAGTCAATGTTGTAGCAGCGTATTTTGCCCAAAAGACTATCGTTCTTTAGATGGTTTGAGGTACAGTATTTACTTTAAAACTCAATATACGGTATGGAGTGTTGTCATGCGCATATTAATGTTGCTGTCCATTTTTGTAGCCACGGTGGCACGGGCTGATGAAATCAATTATTGGCGTAAGTTGTTTCCTCAGAATCAGAGTGGTGGAGAGAATGTGATTCTGGAAACTGACAATCTTGTGGTGGAAAAACCGACAGAACCATTAGTAGATACGTTACCCGATCATATTTTAAGAAGTAACGAACGTTTTTTCACAATCAATATAGAAAATGACAAATTCGGTAGCGGATATGATCGAGATTACACGAATGGTCTGCGTATGACTTGGTTTAATGTAGGCGCGCAGCAACCTTTTTATGTAAACTGGATTGACCGTCTTGTACCTACGTTTGATGTTAATAAAACAACCAGCACCTATTTTTCTTTTGGTCATAATCTCTATACACCAAGCGATATCGATCGTTCTACATTAGACGTGAATGATCGTCCTTATGCCGCTTTTCTCTATGGATCTACAGGGATAAGTACCATTACGGATCGTCATATGGATGATGTTGAGCTAACGCTTGGTTGGATTGGTCCGTCGGCGCAGGGAGAATTTATTCAGGATAAGTTTCATCGCCTGATACATGCAGACTATCAACCGCATGGCTGGAAGTATCAATTGCGCGATGAACCAGCAGCTATGCTTTCATGGGAACGTAGTTATCCTGCTTATTTCACGGCAGGGATAGGTAAAAATCTACACGCGCGCGTTTCCCCTCATTATGGTGTGACGTTAGGTAATGTCTATACGTATGCTAATGCTGGTTTTGTTGTAGATCTTACGCCAACAAATTTACGTTGGCAGACTCAGCCCGTACGAGTACGGCCTGCAATTCCGGGAAGTGGATATTTTGAATATACAGATGGGCATGGTTGGATGTTATTTCTTGGTTATGATGCACGTTTAATGGCGCGCAATATCTTTTTAGATGGCAATACTTGGAAAGAGAGCCATCGCGTGAACAAGGAACCTTTTGTGCAAGATTTTGCTCTTGGTGCGGCATATAACCATAAAGATTTTCGTATTAGTTATACGGCCAACTGGCGTAGTCGAGAATTCGAAAGCCCTCTGGCAAAGAGTTCAAGCTTTGGAGCAATATCTGTAAGTTATCGTTTTTAAACAGCTAATGCCATATGACGAGACGCATTTTTTTAGCCTCTTTTTTCTTTGTCTTCTCTTTAATAGGACATACAGCGGTTTATCGAGGTGGTATGGGCGCATCAGAGATCATTCTGGATGATGAGGAATGGTCCTATTTTGATAGCCAAGAACAGATACCCTACGTGCTACTTCCTATGACAACAGATTGTCCACTTACGCAACATTGTTTTCGTACAGATAATGGCGACATTCTGAAGTTACAAAAAACAGAAAGAGGTTATCATGGAATATGGAAAACAGCGAAACAGCAAGAAATATCTCTAGATTTGCGAGCTTTCGTAGCACCCGAAACAGATCCATTGAATCGCCTCTATGCGCAAGAAATGCCCTACCAAATGGCTTTATTAGCTAATACGGCATTTGAACCGTTAGAAAAAAGTATTTTTATGGGGAGAACCTTACAGTGGTATCGCGAACCACATAGTGGTTTGAGTCATTTTATTATTGAGGCAGGTTACCCAGAGGCGGCAAAGGAATCTATTAATAGGTTTCTGCGCGCTCAAGCATTAGGAACGCTTATGGCATACAAGCAATGTATAGCAGCATCTTCAGCGTCAGTGCGCGACAACATACACTATAAGGCCAAGCCAGAACCATCTTACATGAATGATCATTTCATTAGCTATTGGGTTCATGAACAAAGCAACTGCGGCACGGCATATCCTTACGAGGGATATTATGGGGTAAATTATAGCGTTGCAGACGGGCGTGGACTTGAACTGGAAGATATTCTTTGGATAGGTACAGAAAAACCGCATTGGTTAGATAGTGAAAACGAGAGCGACGAAGATATTCGCGTACAACGTGCCGCCTGGCTATTGTTTTCTCTAAAACGCGAAGTCCCGCAAGCACTAGAATCGTTTAAATACCGTGAAGAATACTATCTATATCCCTATTTCTATTTAACGCCACAAGGCGTATATATTGGACCATTATTACCTCGAACAGCAGCTATTTATGCGCATCCAGAAGGCGCCATATTGCCATATCTCTTATTCCATAAGTATCCGGGGCGCTTAGGTGAAATACCCTTACCTTAAAATCTAGTTAAATGGTTTACACAATATCTAGTAGAAAAGAAATTGTGAGATAAGAAAGATAGGCGCACTAGTAGTCAGTAGTGCATATATTTCTTTTTCAGGATAGAAGAAACTTCTGTCATTTGATCAAAACACAATATATAGTGTGTTTGCTTAGCAAATATACACTAAAAGTAGAATTTCCTAATATACCAAGGTGATATTCAATCTGAATAAAAGTGGTATTTGTTATAGAAGAAGATGGCGCTAAAATGCGCAGCATTTTAGCGCCATCTTTAACATAAAAGTGGCCGACTAAAACCTATGTAACGGAAATAACTCACCATGTCACGCAATCTTTTTGAAAAACGTATTCAAATTAAACCTTACGAATATCCAGAGCTTTTGGAATTTAAGGACGCCATCCGCCACTCCTATTGGTTACATACCGAATTTAATTTTACTGGTGATATTCAAGATTATAAGGCGGTTATCAATGACCGCGAGCGTAGCGTATTAACCAGAGCAATGTTGGCAATCTCACAGGTAGAAGTCAGTGTGAAGCGTTTTTGGGGCGATCTTTATCGTTATTTCCCTAAACCAGAGATAGATGATGTTGGCGGTACTTTTGCCGAAAGTGAAGTACGTCATAAAGATGCCTACTCCTTCTTATTAGAAAAGCTTGGCATGAATGATATGTTCATGCAAATTACAGAAATCCCTGCCTTGATGAAACGTATTGAGTACATGGAAGACTTTATGCGTGATAAAGATATTGGTCGGGAACGCTTTGTTTTATCTTTGGTCTTATTTTCTCTTTTTGTTGAACATATTTCGCTTTTTGGACAGTTTCTTGTGATTATGTCATTTAACAAACATCGAAATTTATTCAAGGGAATCTCTAATGCCGTTGAAGCCACGTCAAAAGAAGAAGAAATTCATGGTCGTTTTGGTATCGCTCTATATAGCATCATTAAAGAAGAACACCCCCGCCTTTTTAGCCCAGATTTTTATGATGAACTGAAAATACTGGCTGACCAAGCGCTAGAAGCAGAACGAGGAATACTTGATTGGATGTTCGAACTGGGTGATCTGGATTTTATTAGTCGTGATACGGTCGAAAATTATATTGTGAACCGATATAACAACTCTCTGAGTATTCTAGGTATTAATGCGCCGTATTTGGTGAATGCAAAATCATTGCGCGAAACCGAATGGTTCGATGTCGAAATTCTTTCTGGAAAAGAAAGTGACTTCTTTTACAAACGTAGTACTGATTATAGTAAAAAGACAAAACAAATTACGGCAGATGACTTGTTCTAACTTTTTGTGATCTACATATTATTCTCTTTACTACCTTTAAATTTAGAGAATAAAACGCAAATACATTTTATTAAATAACTTACCACTCATTAAGGATA
>JAUMZX010000090.1 GCA_030527905.1 Cardiobacteriaceae bacterium | reverse complement strand
TCGATATGGCGGTTGATCATGGCGTGTGCGGTTTGCTAGAAGAAGCTGCTCATGGAGGATGTTATTTGAGTTGTGGATGTCGGGGTAATGTAAAGCAGTCTGGGGGCTTTTGCAAAGGTCTCATTTTATCGTTATGGCTATTGTCCGTTGGTATTGTCGTCCTTTATCCTCAGCTCGGTCCTATCTTACTATGCGCAGTTGCAACGGCACTCGTGGTCGCCCGCTTCATCACCATCTAAAGGCGACTTCATCAAGAGGAACACATCTTGATAACGCATTAACACCTTGTTTCAGCGCTTGAGTTTGCGGTTTGATAATAACCATGTAGCTATATTTATGTTACATTTCCTACTACTAAGTCCCTAACCCTTCGCTATATTTCTTTTATCTTTTATGCAGCATCTTTTTACCACACGCCGGACAACCCTACTCACGCTAATACTTGTCGCCCTCCTCGTACTTTTATGTATCGCTATTTTCAGCTGTAACTCTTTTTCTGAATGGGCATTCACCCGACATCACAATCTACTTAGCTGGTACATCCGCCCCTTATTTCTCATACCATATTGCCTGTTTGCATGGCGACGCAACCTCGTTGCACTGCTTATCACCCTTTTACTACTATTCAGCAGTATGTTCTGGTTTCCTGCGCCGTTACATCACAACGCTAGCGTAACCTATTTTCTCACTATGGAGCAGGACTGGTTGTGCCAGGCATGGGGATTACGAAAAGTTTTATCCTTACTCATTATTCCGCTTTCCTTATGGTTTTTGGCGTTCATTTGCTGGCAACATCGACTATATTGGGGCTTGATGATGCTGACCATCGTAGCCATAGGAAAAATAATCTGGAGTTTGTGGCATAGTCATGCGGGGGCGATTGTTATTTTGCCCGCATTGTGTGGGTTAGGCATCTGCATCGCAGCTCTGCTGGTGATAGCGCGTCGCCGATAATGTAAACGTATGAGATTACCTAATGACTATTTGAGAAAAATTTGTACCGCTAATAACGCAATTGACGCTATCGTTGATTTTTGTTCAAGCTGATAAATTCAGTACGCTCCAATCAATAACTTCAATATTCAGCACAGGATTTTCCTCCGAACAAACGAATTTCCATCGCCTTTAAAATCATAGAAATACTAAGCGCGCACCATATCAAGCCGGCATAACAACCGCATGATTACGATCATCTCTCTTAACGCTGCTAATCGCTTCTATCTCAAAGTAGTTTGGAATATTGAAGCGACTTGCCATCACACATCACAGCATTATGTAGCCGCTATCCTTGTTTAGCAAAAGAAGCTAAGGCTTTGGCCGTTTTACTGGGAATAAATTCTGTGATGCTGTATTCGCCAATTTTTGCTTGATAAAACGGATCTTCACTCACAATCTTTTCTATTTCTGCCCGATTCGTAGCATGAGCGATAATCACACCGCCACTACGCGGTTCTTTGCGCCCAGAGAGCAAGAAAATGCCTTCTGCGTAGTAATGATCCAGATACTCACGATGCCCAGCTAAGTGCCGCTCGATTTCATCAAGGCCAGCGGTATAACGGATGTCGATAACAAACATGAGGTTCTGCCTTTCCAAAAATATTCGACCAGAAGTATATCACAATGCTTTTCAGAGGGATTGAGATAGGTTTTTATTTTTCAAAAACAACCATCTTACAATTTCCAACTCCACAATGATTGTTATCGTTCATTTTTAGAAAATCCATACCAACAGCGAAAAAAACCTGCTATTTATCTCCGTATGAATAAGAAGCCATCTTGCTCTAAACTGACTCAGGCTTACATCCGCGCCTGCTTTGCGCTAATGGGATATTGAACGGCTAAATGTGACACGATAAAGAATCTTGTCTCGCGCACCATTCCCGTGAATGGCGTTTATCAAGGCAACGGTTAAGCGCACCAACGATTTTTATTTACTTAATCAAAAAAATATTACGCATCCAACCAACGAAAAGCGCGTTGTAATTCTTCCATGGCGTGACTTTCATAGCAGCGGCCATGTGCCAGAATGATTTTTTCCGGCTGCCAAGCCAGTATTTGGGCAAAACTTGCCCGTGCCGCCGCTTTATCTTTAAAAGTGGCACGCCAGTCAATCGGCGCCTTGCCGTCGGGATCGGAAATACCCGCCAATTTCATACTGCTCTTCCAGAAATAACTGCCAAATTTAGCTGTCTCAAAATTTTCAATCAGATCAGCAAGGATTAACGTACGACTGCCATAATGAAAAAATACGGTTTCCTGCATCACTTGGCTACCTTGAAATGGCAATTGGGCAATATCATGCTGCCATTGCGGCGGCGTTTCATCGCCCAAATCAGCATCAAAAGTGATTTCGATATGTTGTGACTGTGCACGCTCTCGTACACCCATACTCGCCCACGCCATGGCTTGCGGATACAACTTTTTCCACTCAGGAATGTGGGCATAGTGAATCTTATTCGGCGAAACCAAATGGCGCACCTCGCCCAACTGGTCGATTTCTCTCAATAAATCCTTATGCGGCGCAATCGGCGAATGGCACCACAAAGTGCCATCATGTAAACGCACCACCGTCATGCGCGTGCTGAACGGTACTTTGATACCTAGCGGAAAAGCCATATGGATCAGTTCGCCATCAGCAATCCAAATGTTCTCTGCGATAGGCTTTAACGTATTTAATGGATGATACAGATAAATTTTATTCGCCATATCTCCCCCCACTGCTTAGCTTGAATGTCTGGACAACATAACACAGTTATGCGAACACATTGCCCTAAATATAAAAATACAATAAGCGGTGAGATAGCGACCTTATCTATGCCTCGCGAAAATAGCGGCAACCATTTAAGTGATACGCATCTATGAGAACAGAAACAAAAAACTATAACGGTAAAGCATTATTATTCATGGTCCAACAATCGCTAATTTTTTCACCGCTTATCTTGAGAAAATCTACGCCAACCTTGAAGAAGGTCTTGCCATTCACCGTTGCGCTGATGCGCCAGTAGGCAGAAATCATATCGCCATCTCGAAAAGGTCCAAGTACGACTTCATAATTCAGCGATTCATATTTTGCTCGAATAGTCGCAATCCACGCTTTTGCAGTTAGCGGATTAAGCACGGCAGCAGGTGGAGGCGTCGAATCTGCCGTTAAATGGGCAGTAAAGGTAGGCGCCAAAAGCGCATCTGCAATTGCCAGCTCACCATTCCACATATCAGTCCAAGCCTTAATAAAGGGTTTCTGTATTATTCATCATTACTCCCATGGGTTTATCTGCATGATTCATATTGGCGTATCAGTGTAATGGCTGCTTGTGTCAGATTCTGTCAGTAAGTATGTACCACGCAAAAAAGAATCTATTACATCGCCTAAACATAAAACAACACCAATATCCCCAATACTTCATACCCCAAAGAATACTATCGGGTAAAACCCCTTTCTATCCATTTTCTAGCCAAGCCAGCAATACGCCACGCTCAAACCATGCTCATAAACAACGATGCCGCACACATAATGAAATATCGCCAGCCTATTGGATGAGACGCAACAACGCTCCGAACCGACACAACAGCATCCCCCACAACAGATGGCTTCGGTATAATGCCCGCTTCCGTTATCACGTCACATATGAATGAACCTTCCTTTTCTTCCTTATAACCTACACCAACATCTCTCAGGCAAACATATTCACCTTCTCATCGCACCCGATGCCCGCTGGGCAGAATATTGGTACGAAAACCTCAAATACTGGACAGACGACCACGACCATCTTTACTGGTTCAGCGATTGGGAAACCCTCCCCTACGACCAATACACGCCGCATCCTGAACTGATTGCCGAACGTTTACGCGTTCTGGCCGAACTCCCGACCCGCAAACACGGCATACTCATTACCAGCGTCGCCGCCTTACGACAAAGACTCTGCCCGCAAGCCCATCTAGATCGCTACGGCATACACCTCAGCATTGGCGATCGGCTAGAAAGACAAGCGCTTATCCGTCGCTTACAAGAAGCGGGTTACCAACATAACCCCCATATCAGCTGCAAAGGCGAATACGCTACTCGTGGCAACATCATTGACCTTTACCCCATGAATGCCGCCGATCCAATTCGTTTAGAATGGTTTGACGACAACATCGACAGCATCCGTACCTTCGCCATTGACAGCCAACTCACCCTAGAAAAAAAAGAACGCATCAGCATCCTACCGCGTAACGAACTTGACCTATCCGACTCAGGCCGCACCTGCTTTCGGCAAAACATCCGACGTTTATACGGCGAAAAAATCACGAACAGCCCGCTCTATCGACAAATCAGCGAAGGACATACCCCACAAGGCTTAGAATACTACCTACCATTATTCTATGATGACACCGCCACACTCTTTGACTACCTCCCAACCAACACCCGCAGCATCGTCTGCGATGACCTCGCCAACCTGCTCGAACAACACGCAGCCTACTGCAACAAACGCTACCAACGCACAAACCCCTTACGCGAACACCACCTCCTACCGCCCGAACAACTTTGGTTCAGCGCGGAAGAAACACTAGCGCATCTTGCTCGTATTCCAGCCCATCCCTATCCAGAAAAAGCCGAATCCATTCTCTTTAGTGGCAGTAACCACGAACGAGAAGAACACTGGCAAAACCTTATTGCGCAACACAAAACCCTCACCCTACACTTTGCCAGCAATGGTTTACGCGAAACATGGCAAGAGCGCCTCGGGGCACGATGCGCACATCTGAACATGGTCATTTCGCCCAACCGTCATAGCTTCCGTGATGGCGAACACCTGCACCTTGCCGAGAGCGACCTGCACACAACCCCACCAAGCCAAAACTACCGACAAAACAAAAACCGCAATCCTGCCAGCATCATCCGTAGCCTACAAGACCTAGCAGATGGCGCAGCCGTGGTGCACATCGACTACGGCATTGGTCGTTACCGTGGACTACATACCTTAGAAAACGAAGAACTCCTCCTCATCGAATACGCCAAAGGCGCCAAACTCTACGTCCCCATCAGCGACCTTGACCTCATCAGCCGTTACGGTGGAAACGACCCAGAAAACGCACCATTACACGAACTTGGTGGAAAAAGCTGGCGCAATAGTCAACGCAAAATTGCCGTCAGCCTACGCGATACAGCAGCCGAACTGCTTGCCCTCTACGCCAAGCGGGAAACCACGCCGGGCATCAGTATTGCCCATGACCCGCAAGCGGCAGCCACGCTTGCGGCTGAATTTCCCTTTGAGGAAACACCAGACCAAACCGCGGCTATCGCTGCCGTACTCAACGACCTCGCCCGGCCACAACCAATGGATCGCATCATCTGCGGCGATGTCGGCTTTGGCAAAACCGAAGTAGCCGTGCGCGCTATCTATGCCGCCGCCATCGCAGGCTACCAAACTGCCCTTATTGCCCCAACTACCCTCCTTGCCGAACAACACTACCATAACCTGCAAGACCGCTTCGCCAACCACCCCATCACCATCGAAAGCATCAGCCGCTTCAAAAGTGCAAGCGCAGCCAAAAAAACACTGGAGCGCTTAAAAGACGGAAAAATAGACCTCATCATCGGCACCCACCGTCTCTTACAAAAAGACGTTGCCTTCAAAAATCTTGGCCTTGTTATCATCGACGAAGAACAACGCTTTGGCGTGCGCCATAAAGAAAAACTCAAAAGCCTGCGCACTGCCACCAACCTACTTACCCTCACCGCGACCCCCATTCCGCGCACTCTCAACCTTGCGCTAAGCGGCTTACGCGACATCAGCATCATTGCCACACCGCCCGCAGGACGACAAAATATCCAGACCATCCTAAGCGAATGGGACATTGACACCATTCACGATGCCTGCGAGCGTGAGCACCGTCGCGGCGGACAAACCTATATCCTACATAACGACATCGACAGCATAGAGCACATTGCTCGCCTCATCCAAGACACCTTACCCGAGCAACGTATCGCCATTGCACACGGACAAATGCGTGAACGCGAACTCGAACACCTCATGCAGAACTTCCAGAACCGCCACTACGACATCCTCATCGCCACCACCATCATCGAATCGGGCATCGACATCCCTAACGCTAACACCATCATCATCAACCGTGCTGACAAGCTCGGCTTATCCCAGCTGCACCAACTACGTGGACGCGTTGGCCGCAGCCACCACCAAGCCTACGCCTACCTCATCACGCCGAACTGGAACACCCTTGGCAAAGACGCACAACGGCGCCTTGACGCCTTCACCACCCTCGATAGCCTTGGCGCCGGATTCCTTCTCGCCAGTCAGGACTTAGAAATCCGTGGTGCAGGAGAAATCTTGGGCGACGAACAAAGCGGACAAATCCAGCAAATTGGCATCAGTTACTACCTTGACCTACTAGAACGCACCATTGAAGCGCTCAAAAACGGGCAAACCTTTGACCCCGACAGTGCTCCAAGCCGTAGCCAAATTGACCTTGGCGAACCCGCATTACTACCCGATGCCTACATTCACGACCCGCAAGAGCGCCTTGTCATCTACCAGCGCCTTGCTCAAAGTAAAAACGAACACGACCTACAACAAATCAGCAGCGAACTCATTGACCGTTTTGGCAAGCTTCCCACTGCCGCACAAAACCTTATCCATCGCAGTCGCCTCAAACAAAAAGCAGAACAATACAGCATTGACCAGATTACCCTGAACGATACGGAAACCCGCATACACTTCACCGATCCCACTCGCATCAATCCGGAGCCATTACTCAAACACCTACAATGTGAACCACATCACTACAAACTGAGCGGCAATAGTGCTGTAACCATTCTCTATCACGAAGAAACACCACTAACCCAGCGGCTAGAAGAATTGGAAACCCTACTGGGAGAAATCAGCACATGAAACAGCATCTGTCGCCAAAATCGCCGCCGATTCACAGAATACCCACCATGACAACAAAATAGAACCCCCAAATAAAAGGCGCTGCTTTACATAATGTGCGGACAGCACTAAACCTTTACTATTTTTATCCATATAAATCTGATGGAGTCGTAGAAGAATTTAGTACATGAGGTAGCTTCGCTTGAAGCCACTGCCCGTTTATTCGATAAGTCATTATGAAATTCTGAATTTAATCCACCCTCAACGCTGGATTAAAACAGAGCCTTGTCCTATATTTAATTCATCATAATTAAGATGTTTTTCTTTGAAACACTTACGCGCCATCTTATCAACACCTGTTATAATCAAGATTTTCAGACATCATCAAAATATAAGGACGTAAATCTATGGAAATTATGTTGGTTATTGTGGTAGTTATCGTAGCCATTACTTTCTGCATCGTTTTTGCAGGAAATGAAAAGAAAAAAAGCAGTCAGGACAAGAAAGGGGAATACATTAATTACAATCTGGAGCGGGCACGCAAATACCTGCAAGCCGCCCAAAATAGCAAATATCGCCCCAAGCCCCTTTGCAACAGTCTGGAAACCGCAGCTTATCTCACCGCGCTCAATATTACGCTGGAGCGAAGACGCGAAGAACGGGTATTTGTTGAAGTCAGTTTGGGCGAAATACTGCAAACCAGTGGACAACGTGATACAGGCTATTTTGCCATTAACAGCAAACGGGTTGACCTACTCATCACTGACTGCAATATGCGCCCGTTAATCGTTTTTGAAATCGACGGTAGCGGACACAACACATCAGAGATAGGACAGATAAATGATAAAATTAAAGAAATTGCCTTATCCTCTGCGGGCATTCCGCTGGTACGGTTGGCGGTTCCCGATGATAATCAGGATACCTTGCGCCAGCAGCTCAAGCAGCATCTATACGCTTTTTTCGCTAAGAAAAGCGGGACGGCATCTTCTTGACCGAGGACAATAATAGTATGTAGGAAATCGTCGCGTTGTTTACACTTCCTGTTTAAAATAATCATCCAAAACCTCATA
>JAUMZX010000089.1 GCA_030527905.1 Cardiobacteriaceae bacterium | reverse complement strand
CGAGGGTGTCGTCTTGTCCAAGCCAATGGCGATAGCGGCACAGGGTGCTGTGGTCAGGGATGCCCATCTCGTCAAAGCCGCAAAAGAGCAGAAAGTCTAGGCGGGTAACAAGGCTGTGCTCAAGTTCAGGGTCTGAGAGGTTGTACCACTGCCCGAGCAGTACGGCTTTATGGCGGTTGATCATGGCGTGTGCGGTTTGCTGGAAGAAGCTGCTCATGGGGATGTTGTTTGAGTTGTGGATGTCGGGGTAATGTAAGCGGTTTGGGAACCTTTTGCAAAGGTCTCAAAGCTTGTTACATTATTCAAATTTATTATTCTTCAATAATATATATCACGTTCATCATGTATTCTAAAAATAGTAAGGCTATGATTTACAACTCATGCCCACATCTTCTTAAATCTTCTCAAAAAGGGCTTGTCGCAAAAATTTTTCTTAGGATAATGCACGCATTCATCCTAGTTTCTGTGCACATTTTTGTTGCACATTCACTCAATCAATAACGTTTAAACTACCTTGAAAATTCTCCATACCGCCGACTGGCATCTTGGTCGTAACCTTTACGGACGCCAACGTTATAAAGAATTTACCGCTTTTCTTGACTGGTTGCTCAATACTATCCGCACACAATGCGTAGATACGTTACTGGTTGCGGGAGATATATTTGACACTGGCACACCTCCGCATCGTGCTCAAGCCTTGTACTACCAATTTCTCTGTCAGGTTGCGACCACAAATTGCCGACATGTTGTCATCATTGCTGGCAATCATGACTCTCCCAGCTTCCTTGATGCTCCACGCGAAATACTACGAGCGCTACATGTGCATGTTATTGGCAACATAGGACTTCCATCAGAGGAAGTTCTATTGCTACGAGATACAGAAGATGCGGTTGAGCTGATTGTCTGCGCCGTACCTTATTTGCGTGAACGCGACATACGAAAAGTTGATGGAGATGAAAGCGTTGAAGACAAAGCGCAAAAACTGCTGAATGGTATCCGTGCACACTATGAGGATACCGTTGCATACGCTGTAGCGCAGCGTACGGCATTGCATAACGATAACATCCCGATTATTGCCACGGGGCACCTATTCGCGGCGGGTGGACAAACCAGTGATGGCGATGGTACCCACGATCTTTATATCGGAACATTAGCACACGTACCGGCAGATGCCTTTCCTGAAGCCATTGACTACCTTGCGCTAGGACATCTGCACCAACCACAATGTATCGCGGGAAATATAACCAGACGCTACAGTGGCGCACCACTCGCGCTCGGATTTGGTGAAGCAGGAAAACCCAAAAGCGTCTGCCTCGTTACCTTTAAAGAAAAAAAAGCATACATTGAAACCCTTGACATCCCATGTTGGCAGCGGCTGGAGCGCATCAGTGGCGATTGGCCACACATTGAACAGCGTTTACAAATACTTCTGACGTACCATGAAAGCATCTGGCTGGAAATCCATTACGACGGCGCAGAAATCATGGCTGACCTACGGGAACGTTTAGAAAGCATCGTTGCGAACAGCTCGCTGGAAATCCTTCGCATAAAAAACAACCGCGTTACCGCACAAGTACTCGCGCAAGACCATGCCGCAGAAACCTTAAACGACCTCAATGTCCTAGACGTTTTCACACGTTGTCTTGATGCGCACGGCATTCCGCAAAAACAACGCGCAGCACTACAAGACGACTACTGCACCATCCTAACTACCCTCAACGACGAACCACAGAACGACTGAAATGCGAATCCTCAACATCCGTCTGCAAAACCTGAATGCACTCGTAGGCAATTGGGAAATCGACCTCACAGCACCGGCCTATCGCAACAACGGTCTTTTTGCCATCACGGGCCCAACCGGTTCTGGTAAAAGCACCATTCTGGATGCCATCTGCCTCGCGCTCTATGGACGAACCCCACGCCTCGCCCGCATCGGAAAAAACGGTAACGAAATCATGGCACGCAAAACTGGCACCTGCTACGCAGAAGTTACTATTGCCACCGATAACGGCCAATACCGCTGCCATTGGAGTCAACATCGTGCGCACAAAAAAGCCGACGGCGAACTACAAAACCCCAAACACGAAATTGCCGACACTCACAGTGGCAAACTGCTCGCAACCAGCCTCAAAGACGTTGCGACGCACATCGAAAAACTAACTGGCATGGACTATGCCCGCTTCACACGCGCCATGTTACTGGCGCAAGGCGACTTTGCTGCCTTCTTACAAGCCGCTCCTGATGAGCGTGCACCACTACTCGAACAAATCACCGGCACGGACATTTACAGCCGTATATCCATTCGCGTACATGAACAACAGCGCGAAGCCCGCGAAATCCTCCAAAGGCTACAAATCGAAAGTGCGGGTATCCAGCGCCTAAGCGCCACAGAAAAAGACGACATCACACAACGCCTCACCATACAGCAACAACAAGCTGCCGCGCTCGCTACTCAACGTGACAAAACCCAGCAAAAACTACAATGGCAGCAAAATCTCGAAGCGTTACAACGAGACATCATGGCGCTAACAGATGAATCTCAACAACTACAACAAGACATAGCCGCCTTCCAACCCATGCAGCAAAAATTGGAGCGCGCCCGCCACGCAGCCTTATTGGACGGTGACTACGCCGCACTTCAAGCCACGCGCGAACAACAAAAGCGTAACCAAGCCGCCCTGACTGAAGCGGAAACTGCCCTCCCTATCCACATTGCTGCCGTCACAACACACCAAGCGCAATACCAAACTGCTGTCGTAAAAAGCGAACACTACCAAACCACCATCCGCACAGCGCGTCCGCGTTGGCAACACATACGACAACTGGACCAACAACGACAAGAACAACAGCAACGCCTCACAGAAGCAGAAGCTGACTGCGCGCAAGAACGTAGCGAAATTGAAAAACATCAACAAAAACAGAAAACCTATCAACAACAATACGACATAGCCCATGCTACCTTAACTGCCGCCAACGCTTACTGCCACGAACATGCAGCAGATGCTTGGCTAATCAGCGGGCTCACTGGGCTCACCGAGCAACTGCATGACCTACAACAACGACAACAAGCGCTGAAAACACAAGAAAAAGACATACAACGCTTAAAAAAACAAAGTACAGAAGCAGAACAAACCTTGCAGCATTGCCGCCAACAAAACGCTCAAAACCAGCAACGCCAACAACAAGCGACCACCCAATACATACAAGCCAAACAAACATTGGAACAACACCTTGCCGGACGACAACTGCGCGAATACCGTAGCGAACAAAAAGCGCTACAACGGGAAATCACCTACCTGCGCACCATCGCCTCACTAGAAGCGCAACGCGTCCATCTGACAGACGGCACACCATGCCCCCTCTGCGGCGCAACCAGCCATCCCTTTGCGCACGAAAACATTCCACACCCCGATAGCGCACAACAACAACTGGATGCATTGGACGCGTATATCACCCAAGCTGAAGCATTAGAGCGAACGCTGGACAAACAAAACGCCGCGCAAGAACAAGCTTATGCCGCATGCATAGCCGCTCAAGAGGCTGAGCATCTTGCCCAATCAGCCCAACAACGTATCCTCGAAACATTGGAAAATGCCCAGAAACAACACACGGAACAACAAAACCAACTCGACACACGCCGCACCAGCCTCACAGAACAGCTCGCACTTCTTGCAATAAAAAGCCTGCCTGATGACATCGCTACGCTACAAAAAAACCTACAACAACGCCTACACGATTGGCAAACACATAGCGCACAAAACGAAAGTGAACGACGGTGCGCTGACATTCATAGCGAAATCCAGCAGCTAAATGCCATCATTCATACCCGACAACAAACGCTGGATAACAAAACACAGCAATACGTTACCTTACGCACCAACTGCCAAGCCATACAGCAAGAGCGGCAGACGCAATACGGCGACGAAAATCCTGACGATGCGGAACAACGTTTGCAAGAAGCGCTCCATCAGGCAGAAAAAGTCGCACAAGCAGCACAAAAAAGCCTCCTGCTTGCTGAACAACAACAAAAAACCACCGAAAACACCTTAACCAACCTACGTCAACAAATCGCGGCACAACAACTACAACAACAAACACAAGAGAACGCCTTTGCGACCCGCCTTACTGATGCCGGCTTTAACGGCGAAACCACCTATCTTGCGGCACGCCTACCGGCTTCTGAACAAAGCGCACTTACAGCACAAGCGGATACGCTGATACAACGTCGCACCACCCTACAAGCCAAACAACAAGAACGAGAAAGCCGCCTGATAACAGAACGCGGCAAAAACCTCAGCACGGAAAATACAGATACATTAAAGCAGCGCCTACAAGAAGAAACGACTTCATTAGAAGCCTTACAAGCCAATATCGCCGCTGATAAATACAAACTAAACGAAGATGCCCGTGCAGAAAGCCAACATCGCGAAAAACAAAAAGCTCTGGATACCCAAACAAACCTGTACCGTCGCTGGCAAACCTTGCATGAACTCATCGGTTCGGCAGATGGCAAAAAATACCGTAACTTTGCACAAAGCCTAACCTTCGCCAGCGTGATTGCTCATGCTAATCGCCAGCTGGCGCAAATGAATGACCGCTATCTACTTACCCGCGCCAGCAGTCATCCACTAGAAATTAACGTCATTGATAACTACCAAGCCGGTGAAATCCGCTCGGCAAAAAACCTCTCTGGAGGAGAAAGTTTCATCGTTAGCTTGGCGCTGGCACTGGGTCTCTCACAAATGGCTGGCGACAATATCCGTGTCGAATCGCTTTTCCTAGACGAAGGATTCGGAACACTAGATGAAGAAACGCTGGATAGCGCTCTGGAGACATTGACGCATCTCCAAGCTAGCGGCAAACTCATCGGCGTGATCTCTCACATTCCCGCGCTTACCGAGCGAATCCCCACGCGTATCCAGCTCACCCCGCATGGTGACGGACGTAGTAGCCTAAGCGGGCCGGGCTTGTATAAAACAAGAAGTAAAAAAACAACACAAAACAACACAAAATAACAAAAAAATAACATATAATACTTAAGTGGAGATCAAAATAGATAACGTTGTTATCTTTTGGGTGTCATCACAAATTATTTTTAATAGCATGGGAGAAATAGATTATGTCTTTATTCACTTTTATGCAGCCTGCAAAACATATTGAACGTTTACCAGATAGCCAAATAGATGCTGAATATCGAAAACTAAGAATGCAGGTTTTCTGGGGTACTTTTTTAGGTTACGCAACTTTTTATCTTATTCGTAAAAATTTTTCCTTAGCAATGCCATATATTGTTGATGAAAGTGGTTATTCGAAAGCTCAGCTTGGTATCGTTTTAACCTTGCTTTCTATAGCATATGGTGTAAGTAAATTTGTGATGGGAAATGTATCGGATCGTAGTAACCCTAAATACTTTGCAACTGTAGGGTTATTACTAAGTGCTTTTACTTGCCTCATCTTTGGATTAGTTCCTGGTGTAACAACCAGCATCACCATTATGTGTATATTAAGTTTCATGAATGGCTGGTTTCAAGGTATGGGTTATCCACCTTATGCTCGAACAATGGTGCATTGGTTCTCAACCAATGAACGGGGACAAAAGTGGTCATGGTGGAATGTTTCTCATAATCTGGGCGGTGGATTAATTGCACCGTTAGCTACGTTAGGAATTGCTATATTCGGTACATGGCATAGTATATTTTTCTTTCCCGCAATGATTTCTATCGTACTTGCGATTATTACTTTTTACCTCATGAAAGATACACCTCAATCTTGTGGTCTCCCTTCTATTGAAGAATGGCGGAATGATTACCCCAAAGAAGCCTCTTCAGAAGTTATAGAGAGAGAAATGTCTGCTAAAGAAATCCTTTTTAAATACGTATTTAACAACAAAATCTTATGGTATATAGCCATAGCTAATATTTTTGTTTATTTCATTCGTTATGGCGTTGTCGATTGGGCTCCCACATACCTCAGCCAAACAAAAGGATTTTCTAAAGAAAGTTCGCGCGTTGCTTATTTTCTATACGAGTGGGCGGGAATTCCTGGAATGCTCGTTAGCGGATATTTGAGTGATAAAGCATTTAAAGGCCGTAGGGCTCCTGCGACCATTCTCTTTATGGTCGGCGTACTCATCGCTATTTTCGTTTATTGGAAAAATCCTCCAGGTCATCCATTAGTTGATAATATTACATTGGTTGCTATCGGCTTTCTGATCTACGGACCAGTCATGATGATTGGATTACATGCAGCAGACCTTGTGCCTAAGAAGGCTACTGGTAGTGCAACTGGATTAACGGGTTTACTTGGATACCTAATCGGTTCATCTTTTGCGGGTGTGGTACTTGGCGCCGTCGTTGATCAATTCGGTTGGGATGGTGGTTTCTATACACTTATTGCTTCTTGCCTACTCGCAATTATTCTGCTCTTTATGAGCATGAGCGGTAACAAAAAATGAAAACTTTTTGATTCATTTATGAAGGATAGAAGTCTCCTATCCTTCATAAATGATCTATATTCCTAAAAATTCAGAAATCCTTAACTCTTATGTATCTAGATACCGCTCACCTTATTGACATCAAACGTTACGCCACACTCGGAATTCTTAAAGGAATCACCACGAATCCAACCCTACTGAAGCAAGTCAACGTCGAACGACACGAACACATAACGGCCATCTTGGAAACTCGTCCTGCCCTCTTATTCGTTCAAGTGCTAGGCAATAACGCCACAGCGCTCGTTAACGATTTCCAAGACCTGTTAACACGCTATCCCGATGCCCCACTCGGCATCAAAGTTCCGATAAATCTGGCTGGATTAGAAGCTATCGCAGCCATGCGCCGTTTGCGTCTTGATATTCTATTACTTGGCACTGCAATTTATTCTGCAGAACAAGCCATTCTTGCAGGTATTGCCGGTTGCGATTTTGTCGCACCTTATGTCAACCGCATGACTAATAACGCCATTGACCCGTACGCCATCATCGCAACCGTTCGCCGCTATTACGACAACCACGCCATTCCCTGTCAGATTATGGGCGCGAGTTTCAAAAATACGCAGCAAATCATCCAAGCGCTGGACGCTGGTGCGCATACTTGCACGATTCCACCAGAATTATTGCAACAAATGTTGGAAAAAGACTTGGCTAATCAAGCCATTCATGTATTTAACACCGATGGAGGCGTGGTCTAAAAACCACGCCTTCTCGGTTTCGTTTATTAGGTTCTGTTTTAATAAAGAGTGAATACCGCCAGTATCTTGATGATTTATTGTTGAGAAAGCCGCTATTGGTATCCATCAGTTTTTAGCTAACGCCATAATCTCAATGCAGTATGAAAACAGAGTCTATTTATAGCTTAGTGCCCGCTTCTGACATCTCGCCTAGCAAGGCAGCAAGACGCTTTTGCGGATCAAGCATCGGATCACGCACATATGCAGCTAACGCATCTGCGGCTGCCCCAATAGCAGTATCCTCAGCCTGAACGGCGCCATGAAAAATGCAAGGCGGCAAATAAGTTGTTTGCAAAAGCTGCGCGGTTTGTTGTAAAGGCTTAAGCAACTCGCTCATAGAATAGTGGTTATAGCCGCCCGCTTGATAAGAGTTTGCAGGGCCGCCAGTACTGATAGCCAGTAGCCACTCTTTACCCACCAACGCATTACCCCCTGCACCATAGGCCCAGCCATAAGTAAGAACATCATCCAACCATTTCTTCATCAAAGGTGGTGTGCTGTACCAATAAAAAGGATGCTGGAACACAAGCCGATTATGCGTAGTAAGCATGGCTTGTTCGGCGGCAATATCAATATTGCCATCAGGATACAGACGATAGATATCGCGTAACGTAATATCTTTTTCCGCTGCAAGACGTGTGGCCCAAACACGATTAACCCGAGACCTTTGCAAAAGGTTCCCAAACCGCTTACATTACCCCGACATCCACAACT
>JAUMZX010000088.1 GCA_030527905.1 Cardiobacteriaceae bacterium | reverse complement strand
TGTGTTGAAAAATGAATGCGTGGATGAGTTGGAGGGTTTTGCACAGGTCTCATATTGGTTTGCCATATCAATGTTTATTTTGATGCTAGTTTATTCTTTAAAGCAGAATACAGAGAGCGATAAAGATGTGTGTGTACAAATTGAAGAAGACACTACTTAAATGTGCAACTCTGTTTTATATTGAGCAAGTAGCAATTTTTAAACTCTAACGTCATTTTTATACGGTAAAGATTCAATATTGAAAAAAGATTAACGGCGTTTTCGTTTTTCTGGGTAAGGGTAGCGTAAACCATCAGGACGGTTTTTGTAACGGCGATGTAACCAGAAGTATTGCTCAGGGTGTTGGCGAATTTCTTTCTCATAAATACTGTTGATGCGATGCATAACGCTCGTATCATTATCATTCGGTTCAATTTTAACTTCTGGGGAAACGCGTACAACGTAGTGTCCGTTTTCGCGCCACATGAAAACAGGAATCCAATGCGCGCCAGTCCGTTCTTTCAGTTTTGGCAGGATATTCACACTTGCTGCTTCTATGCCAAAGAATGGCGCAAAAACGCTGACGCGAGCGCCCATATCTTGATCCAGGGCGTACCAAAGGTTACCGCCCGCTTGTAGAAAGCGCAGAGTGTGTCTCATATCCTTAAAATGAACGAGTTCTGTTGCAGCTCTGGCACGATGGTGTTTAATCCAATGATGAAAAAAAGGGTCTTTTAATGGCCGATACATACCTCCAGCATCAACATATAAGCCAAGTAACCGTACACCAAGCTCCATTAGGGTGCTATGCGAACCAACGAGTACGACGGGAGTTGTTGTATCACGCAGGAGTGCTAAGGATGCGGAATCAGCCTCAAAAACAGAAAGTTCGCGCAAACGTTTATCAGAAAGAAACCACGCCATCCCTGTTTCTACAAGGCCACGACCAACGCTTGCAGCGTGCATACGCAAAAGATGCTGTAATTCATTTTCTTTCATTTCAGGGAAAACGAGTCGCAGATTAGTTTCGCTAATTTGTCTCCGATAAGGCATAAGCGCGAAGAGCAGATAACCAAACCAATCGCCAATTTTCATACGTAAGGGTTGGGGGAAGCGTATAACACACCAAAGTAAGGCACAAATTAGCCAATGTCCAAGATAGCGAGGGCGGAAGAAGTGAGTTTTGTTCTGCAAAGGTTTTCTCGGTATGATGCGGTCTTTGTTTATTTTAAGGGTTATATTATGAAGCTAGTGTTAGCGAGTACTTCGCCGTTTCGAGCGGCTATTTTACACGATTTACATTTACCATTTTCGACAGCACGTCCCGAAGTCGATGAAACCCCTTTTCCGAATGAACATCCTCGCGACCTCGTTCTGCGTTTATCTATCGCGAAAGCACGCGCCGCTGTTGCAGATGAAGAGACTTTTGTCATTGGCTCAGATCAGGTGGCAACGATTGATGGTGATATTTTAGGCAAACCGCATACGGTTGAAAATGCTGTCACGCAGTTGTTGCGTTTCAGCGGCAGACAGGTTCGTTTTTATACGGGATTATGCTTGCGGCGAGGGGAAGAAATACGCTCTTGCATTGAACCATTTGATGTACATTTTCGCGCTTTATCTGAAACGGAAATACGGGCATATGTTGCACTGGAAGCGCCGTTAAATTGCGCGGGTAGCTTTAAATCAGAAGGATTGGGCATTCTACTTTTCGCCGCTTTGCAGGGGCGAGATCCGAATGCCCTTATTGGCTTACCGCTAATTGCACTACGTGAATTATTTGAGCAGTATGGAGTGTGTTTGCTCACTGAAATCAAGCGCACCACGCAGACTGGTTGATGCTTCTGCGCCAACTTCACGTAAGATTTTTTTCAATGGGGAATGCTCTGTAGTGTAGAGCACCAGCTCGCAGTCTTTAAACTTGGCACTACGCAACGCGTCCTTATCACCTAAAGCATCAATTAAACCAAGCGGTAGCGCTTGTTCACCTGTCCAGAATAAACCGCTAAAGATGTCGGGCTGCTCTTTTAAACGAGAACCTCTTCCATCGCGTACTGCTTTAATAAACTGCGCATGCATGTTATCCAGAAGTGATTGTAGATGTGCAATTTCTTCTGGCTTTAACGGCTGATCACCTGCGAGGAAGTTTTTATGTTCACCTGAGGTAAAGGTGCGAGGATCAAGACCGACTTTATTAAGCAGCTCACGATAGCCAAGGTTATGACTGATAACGCCGATAGAACCAACAATGCTGGCAGGGTCTGCATAGATTTCGTCTGCGGCTGCGGCAATATAGTACGCACCAGACGCACCGACATCTGCAATGACGGCATAAACAGGAAGTTTATGCTCACTTTTAAGGCGTTGAATCGCGCGATAGACCGCCCCCGACTGAACAGGAGAACCGCCGCCAGAATTAATATCAAGAAAGACCGCTTCGGTGTTTGGGTTCTTAAAAGCCCGTTCTAAATTTTCGATGATCTCATCAGCATTGGCTTCCATATCAGCAGCAATCAGACCATGTATTTCAACAACAGCAATATGCTTATCATGCACTGAAGGCGAACCTTCTTTACCGCCATCGCGAGAAAGCCCAATGAGTGTTAGTAATAAAAAAATAAAATATGCTGCCCAGAATAGTCGGAAAAAAATACTCCAACGGCGACGGCGGCGTTGTTCGATGATCGCTTCCTGAGCCACTGAGGCAAGAGCGCGCTCTTCATCAAAAGTCATATAAGCTCCTTCTGTAATATAGTTAAAAGATGTTCTTCCGAATAAGGGAGAGGTGCTTGAACATTTATGCGGTGACCATCATAAACGAAAGTAATTGAAGACGCATGTAAAAACATACCCTTAAAGCCAAGCTGACGAATTTTTCGATTAAAATCACGCTTGCCATATTTATCGTCTCCAGCAATAGCATGACCGCGATGTTGCACAGAAACCCGAATTTGGTGTGTTCTCCCTGTATCCAACAGGGCTTCCAATAAAGTGCTATAGGCAAAATGGTGTAGAACACGGAAATGAGTGACCGCTTCTTGTCCTTTTCCTGCACTAACAACCATCCGCTCGCCGCCTTGTAACTGACCTTTTGCAATACGAATACGCACTTCATTAATATCACGACGCCAATGTCCGTCAATAAGACAAACATAACGTTTTTCGACATTTCCTGATTGCATCAGGTTCTGAAAGCCTGATAAAGCCTGACGATGCTTTCCTAGTACTAATACACCAGATGTGTCTCGATCAAGGCGATGCGCTAATTCCGCATAACCACTCCCCCAAACTTGTCGCACGACGTCAATGAGGCCAAAAGGTTGGTCGCTACCACCGTGCACAGATAAACCTGCAGGTTTATTGAGGATAAGAAAATTATCGTCTTCATATAACACGGCATTGGCAATGCGTTCGCACCAAAACGCAGGAACCTCCTTATCTTCTCGAGTAGCGTCAATAATAGGTGGCATACGCAATAAATCACCAGTATTAATGCGATCTTCTGGCTTTACGCGCTTCTTATTCAAGCGAACTTCGCCACGACGTAACATCTGATAAATTCTACTCTTAGGTAAGGCTGGATAACATTTACGCAAAAAATTATCTAATCGCTGTCCTGTATCCGCTGAAGAAACCGTTATGAAATGCACTTTGGAACTATCCACAAACTTGTCTCAAATGAATCAAAAAATGGAAGTGTACCCGAAATGCTTGCGAAGCGTTAAGGCATTTGTGATAATTTGCGCATAAACTTTTAATAAAAACTTCCGTATACGGAGCATCATCATGGCGCAAGAAAACATACCGCAAAAAACCAAAATTATTATGGTTATCGCGGCATTATTTATGCCGGCATTCCTCATATTACCCTTTTTCTTTTGGGGAGGAAGCAGCGAAACCATTAGTATCGATCGTAAAGTAATACAGGCGAAACGTTTAGCGCCCGTAGGGCAGTTAACCATTGGAGCAGCAGTACCTGCGTTGGCTGCTACAGCAACCGCTGCTGTATTTGATGCTAAAAGCGAATATGACAAAGTCTGCTCTGCGTGTCATGCATCAAGATTACTTAATGCCCCCAAATTTGGCGATACAGCGGCTTGGCAAGCAAGACTGGATAAACATGGCAGTCTTGACGCACTTGTAAAGCAAGCTATTCAAGGTGTTGGAGGTATGCCGCCTAAAGGTGGTTCCAGTATTAGTGACGAACAGTTTCATGATATGGTTATTTTTATGCTAGATAACGCAAAAGTGTCTCATTAAATATAAGAAATAAAAACAGAGTCTTAGATATTATTTTGTATTGCTGCAATATAAAAAATGGTGAACTTGTATAAAACAGGTTCACAAAAGGCAATAAATCCCGTATCATTGCGCCTCTTTTTTGGGCCTGTAGCTCAGTTGGTTAGAGCAGGCGACTCATAATCGCTTGGTCGGGGGTTCAAGTCCCTCCGGGCCTACCATCATTTATATAAAAGAAAGCTATTGAAAATAACGGCTTTTTTTATTTTGTTTTGTCCAGTGTTGATGAAATGGATTAAAGTTATAGTTTCATAGGAATAGGCGCTATCTAATGAGCCGCAGCTTTTTTAGCAACATTGCCTACTTTTCTTGTAATATCATCAATATTGAGCAAAAAAAATAGTTGGTATTCTCAAACTATTAATAATAGTTTGTATCTCTACATATAGGAAAAGTGTAATATATCAATTATTGTAATCAATAATGAATTTAATGGCATTTAATTTTATAGAAATTGTTTTTTCGCTATCCAAATAGATTATCTAATCTCTGAAATATAAAAAGTAATATTTTAAAAACTTATCTGATAGTGATATAAAGAATTAGAAAATAACCATATATTTAAATTAGGAGTATCAAAATATAATAATCAGAGCCTGTGTAAATCTATTGCTTTCAATGATTAAGTAACCAATCTTAAGTTCTGATTTGTTGTTTTCTGTTTCTCTGAAACAATGGAATAAATCTATCGTATTAATTAATATTTGTGGCTAAAATAAATTTTTCATAGATATTTTTGTAAATTTCTTATACTGCGCTAATATTACTTTTCCGCGTTACGATGAGAGAGAAAAAAAATGAATCAACCACAGTTAAGAAATAGCCCCTATAAGGTGGCCATAGCTTCAATGATCGGCACAGCCATTGAGTTCTATGATTATTATATTTATGCCGCTGCAGCAGTACTAGTTTTTAAAACCCAGTTTTTTGATAAAGATGATCCGGCAACTAGCTTTTTATTATCATTATCCACTCTAGCATTGGCTTTTTTTGTTCGTCCCATAGGGTCCGTTATTTTTGGTCATTTTGGTGACAAAATTGGCCGTAAAAAAACATTGGTTGTTTCTCTATTAACGATGGGGCTTTCCACGGTTGCCATTGGATTATTGCCTACCTATAAAGAGATTGGTGTGTGGGCCCCAGTATTACTGTGTCTTTGCCGTATTGGGCAAGGTTTAGGCTTGGGTGGTGAATGGGGAGGGGCGGCGCTAGTTGCGACAGAAAATGCGCCTAAAGGTAAAAGGGCTTGGTTTGGAACTTTCCCTCAACTCGGAGCACCTATCGGTTTATTCTTTGCCAATGGTGTCTTTTTTGTGATTAGCTTTTTAATTGGTCATGACCAGTTGGTTGAATGGGGATGGCGTATTCCATTTATTTTATCGTTTGCTCTTGTTGTAGTTGGCTTATGGATGCGCTTAACACTGCATGAGAGTCACGTTTATCGCGAAGCTGAAGCAGAAGGCAAAATTGTACAGGCGCCGATAAAAGTTGTGGTTCTCAATTATTGGAAACCAATTGTATTGGGAACTTTTATTATGGTAGCAACGTATGTTCTATTTTATATTTTAACGGTTTTTGCACAAAATTATTCTAAAGAGGCAGTAAAACTTTCTGCAGCGGGATATCCTCTAGGATTGGGAATTCCTCCAAATAAGTTTACAGGGTTTCTATTATTAGGTGCTATTGTTTTCGGCATATTTATCAGTATTTCTGGAATTGTGGCAGATAAAGTTGGCCGTCGCCGCTTCTTGATTGCTGTAACTTGCGCCATTATTGCGCTGGGTTTATTGATGCATCAATTTCTTTATCAAGCTTCACCGATGCAAGTTTTATTCTTCCTAGTGATTGGTTTTATGTTGATGGGGCTTACGTTTGGTCCAATGGCAGCATTGTTGCCAGAACTATTCCCCACACATGTCCGCTATTCCGGTGCTTCGCTTGCGTATAATTTTTCTGCAGTTATCGGAGCCTCATTGGCGACGATGATTTCACTTAAGTTAAATGAGAAGTTTGGGCTATATGGCGTCGGTATCTATATCGCACTCAATGGTGTACTGACACTACTTGCGTTGTTTAGTACACGGGAAACAAAAGATATTGATTTGATAAAGGCTTAATTTTTATCTTATTCCTATCTACCTATTGGTAGATAGGAATTTTTTATTTCCTGAGGATTAAGTTATCAATTATCAGGATCTCAGTTGGAATAGATTATATATGCTTATCTTATATAGGCATGTTCTTTCCTATTAATTTATTAATAGTGAATTGAAGAAATAAGAATGATCATAGAAGAACTATGCTGTATTTCTTTTTTTTATTTAGTATTTTATAAATAAGATTATTTTTAATTATATACTAAGTGAATTATAAATTTAGAGTTTGCTTTAACGACAAAATATGGACGCATTAGTAGAGTTCTCCAATATTTGTAAATAAGTTGTTTTAGCCGACTAGCAGGTCAATTAGTTCTGCACTATTCGAGGCGCCAAAGTAGTGATTAACATCAATATGGGAGAATGCAAGAGTCACTGCTTCGCGGCGATAAGGAATACCAGTGAGTAATTTCTCTGCATCAATAATATCGCCCAGTCCAAAGAAATCACCATAAATACGAATATTTTTGATAATGCCTTTTTCTACATTGAATTTGAATGTAACCGCGCCGAATGGGAATTTATGATGGCGTTCGCTGGTAAAAGCTGGAGAATGACCATAGTTCCAATCCCAATTTGCGAAACGCTCACTACGAATTTGCCGCACTTTTTCCCAGTCCTCTTCATTAAGATGATATTGAGGTACTTGCGAACGATCATTAACACCAAAGATATCCAGCAATAAGTGGTCCTGGAACTCCCGCGTTGTCATGTCACGATAAGCAGGAGCAACGTAGGGCTTGATGTTAGTGACACGACTGCGAACTGATTTAATGCCTTTAGATTCGATTTTGTCAGCACGAGGCTTAAGCGCAGCACTGACGGCATTAAGATCAGCATCAAAAAGAATAGTCCCGTGTGCAGTCATCCGCCCATTTTTAACGTACATGGCATTACCAGAAAATTTTTTACCATCAATAAGTAAGTCATTTCTACCTTGTAGGCAAGCACCGGTTACCCCCATGCGATGTAATGATTCGATAACAGGGCGAGTGAACGCAGAGAAATCACGTGCTAAACCTTTTTCATCCTGAATAAAACAAAAAGAAAAATTACCGAGGTCATGATACACCGCGCCACCTCCAGACATACGTCGTACAACATGGATACCATGTTCTTCAACATAGCGCTGATTAATTTCTTCAATAGTATTTTGGTTGCGACCAATAATGATAGAAGGTTCATTTATATAAAATAGCAAAAGAGGCTTATCAGTTAGGCGGTTTTCAACAAGATAAGTCTCTAAGGCAATATTAGTAGCGGGGTCGCTAATTTCCTGATTATCAACAAAATACATCTTAAAACTCCAATTTCAGCATTGAGAATAAACATTGCAGATGATAAGAGGTGCGATAAGGAATTTATAATTGTTTTACTAAATTTTACACGTAAAATTAACTTCCACCTGTATAACTATTATATAGCCTCTTGTAAATTTTTATATTGTGAGGTTTAGAAATAGAAGATTGTTGAATCTTTATGCTTCACATCTATTTCGAATATACATGAACCTTCTAATTAACATGTAGGAAATCGGAGCGTTGTTTACATTTTTGAGATTTGTTTGCTTTTATTTT
>JAUMZX010000087.1 GCA_030527905.1 Cardiobacteriaceae bacterium | reverse complement strand
TGGTAACATTGATTTTCTCTTTGGTATATAAACGCCAAATCTCTTGCCGATGAAACGGTGTGAGTTTGATTCTTTTGTGCATGTTCATTACAGTATTCTCTCAAATTACTGTAAACAACGCTCCGATTTCCTACACGTTAGGTAATAATATTTTGGGATTCTTCGCGTTCTGACGATAAAAAATCGCGCTATGACCGATTTTCTGGATCAGTTCAGCAGCATGTGTATTTATAATATGCGTAATCATATTGTCTTGAATTTCATCATCAAGGTTGCCAAGCTTGATTTTTATCAGCTCATGACTATCTAATGCCAGATTGATTTCCCTATCCACACCCTCGCTTGTACCTTGGGCTCCAATAAGAACCACTGGTTGTAGATGATGCGCTTGTGCTTTTAGAAAACGAATTTGGTTTTTGCTTAACATTTTTATATCCTGTTGATATTTCCGTGTATGGTAAGACAATGGCTCGCAGTAAAACAAGTCAGCGCTGGCTGAAAGAACATTTTAACGATATTTATGTACAAAAAGCCCAAGAAGAGGGGTATCGTTCCCGTGCGGTATATAAACTTAAAGAAATCCAAGAAAAACATCGTATTATAAAACCAGGAATGGTTGTGGTTGAATTAGGTGCCGCTCCTGGAGGATGGTCACAGTATGTGGCACAATGTCTACGTGGAAGTGGACGCATGATTGCTTTAGATATTTTACCGATGGATGTCTTGCCGGATGTCACATTTATTCAAGGAGATTTTCGCGAGCAAGACGTGCTAGATGCGCTTCTTGCAGAAGTCGGAGATATGTCTGTGGATCTTGTTATTTCTGATATGGCCCCCAATACAACCGGAGTACGTAGTGTTGATCAAGCGAAAAGTCAGTATTTAGTGGAGCTGGCTTTAGATTTTGCTCAGAACCGTCTCACTCCAGGTGGAGATTTCTTAACAAAGATATTTCATGGCCCAGGTTTTGATACACTACTACGAACAATGAAAGAACTTTTCTTGACTGTTTCTACGCGTAAACCAGAAGCTTCTCGTGCTCGCAGTCAAGAGACTTATCTGCTTGCTCGCAGATTTGGACGCAAGCATTAATGTGAGGATAAAATTTTGAACGATATGCGGAAATCATTATTAATCTGGGGTGGTTTGATTTTACTGTTCCTATTACTCGTTGGTGAGCTAGGTAAATTTGGAACTTCGGGTAGTGCTCGTGAGGTCAGCTATTCACAGTTTCTGGACAGGGTAGAAAAAGGTGAAATTCAAACCGCATCTATTGATTTACAAAATGCACGTATTACTTTTACGGATCGTAATGGTACGCGTTTTAGTGCAAATAATCCTGAGGCAACAGATACTCGTGCTTTAATTGGAGATTTGCGTGCTAACAATGTGAACATCAGTAGCGAACCGTTAGAAAAAGAAAGTTTATTTACTCGCATTCTAGTCAATTTATTGCCTATTCTTTTACTCATTGGTTTGTTTATGTTTACAACACGACAAATGCAAGGAGGAGGAAAAGGAGGGGCATTTTCCTTTGGGAAAAGTCGTGCTCGTCTGATTCCAGAAGACAAAATTAAAGTAACTTTTGCTGATGTCGCTGGTGCTGATGAAGCTAAAGATGATGTGGTAGAAATGGTTGAATTTTTACGTGATCCGAGCAAATTTAGTCGTCTTGGTGGGCAAATTCCTCGCGGTTTGTTGATGGTAGGACCGCCAGGAACAGGAAAAACTTTATTGGCGCGCGCCATTGCTGGTGAAGCAAAAGTACCTTTCTTCACCATATCTGGTTCAGATTTTGTTGAGATGTTTGTGGGTGTAGGGGCTTCGCGTGTTCGCGATATGTTTGAAGAAGCTAAAAAACATGCGCCTTGTATTATTTTTATTGATGAAATTGATGCGGTTGGTCGTCAACGTGGCGCTGGTCTGGGAGGCGGTCATGATGAACGTGAGCAGACATTAAATCAGTTATTGGTGGAGATGGATGGTTTTGAAGGTAATGAAGGGGTTATTGTAATTGCCGCCACTAACCGACCTGATGTTCTTGACCCGGCATTATTACGCCCAGGGCGCTTTGACCGCCAAGTTGTTGTAGGGTTACCTGACCTTAAAGGACGCGAGCAAATCTTGAAAGTACATATGCGCAAGAAGCCAATTGATGATGCGGTTAAGCCGTTTGATATTGCTCGGGGAACGCCTGGTTTTTCTGGAGCTGATTTGGCTAACCTCGTCAATGAGGCCGCGCTTTTTGCGGCAAGACGTAATCGCGTCAAAATTACTATGCAAGATATGGAAGATGCGAAAGATAAAATTATGATGGGCGCTGAACGCCGGTCTATGGTGATGAGCGATAAAGAAAAAGAAATGACGGCATACCATGAAGCGGGACACTGTATTGTGGGACGTTTGGTACCAGAACATGATCCTGTATATAAGGTTACGATTATTCCGCGTGGCCGGGCTCTTGGCGTTACGATGTTTCTGCCCGAACAAGACCGGTATAGTTATTCTAAGCGCCGTTTGGAAAGTCAAATTGCGACGTTGTACGGTGGTCGTATAGCGGAAGGTCTCATCTATGGCGAAGATCAAGTTTCTACTGGCGCTTCGAATGATATTGAGCGTGCGACATCTATTGCTCGCAGCATGGTTACTCGTTGGGGGTTGTCAGAAAAATTAGGCCCTTTGGCGTATGGAGAAGACGAAGGTGAAGTCTTTCTTGGTCGCTCAGTGACACAGCATAAGAATATTTCAGATGAAACGGCGCATACGATTGATACAGAAATCCGTGGCATTATTGAGCGTAACTATGAAAAGGCTGAGACAATCTTAAAGGAGAATATGGATATCCTACACAGTATGACCGATGCACTGATTAAGTACGAAACCATTGATGAAGGTCAGATAGATGATTTAATGGCACGTCGTCCTGTGCGTCAGCCTGCTGATTGGGATGGACCTACGGATGAAGCACCACATGATAATCATGATGGCTTCAGTCTTGATGGTAATGATAAGCCTGCGACGCAAAACTGATGCGTTGTGGTCGTTTTACCTTAGATCTTAGGAGACCGCATATTATGGGCGTGCTGAATTGCACGCCCGATTCATTTTCTGATGGAGGTCATTATCTGTCTCCTGAAGTTGCTATTACGCGAGCACAACAAATGATAGCTGAAGGGGTGGATATTATAGATATTGGGGCTGAATCAACGCGCCCAGGGGCTGACGAGGTTCCGGTAGAGGAAGAAATTACTCGTCTAACCCCTATAGTTCGCACGCTTGTTGCTGATTCACGTTGTCCTATTTCTATTGATACAAAAAAAACTGCAGTGATGCGAGCGATGCTTGAACTTGGTGTGGACATGATAAATGATGTTCATGGCTTTGAAGATGATGGTGCGCTTTCGTTACTGGCAGATTATCCTCAAGTAGCGCTTTGTATTATGCATATGCGTGGTATGCCAAATAATATGCAACAATTTACCGATTACAATGATGTTGTGTCTGAAGTAGATATGTATTTACAAAACCGTGTTTCCGCATGTCTAGATGCTGGCATTAGCGCAGAACGTATTGTGCTGGATCCCGGTTTTGGTTTTGGTAAAACGCCCGCTCAGAATATGTCATTAGTGCGAGCATGTCAGCAGTTCAAACATGACCAGTTTCCTGTTTTGCTCGGTGTTTCTCGTAAATCGACGATAGGGTATTACTTGGATAATGCTCCTGTTAGTGAACGACTGTATGGTAGTATTACACTGGTGGCGCTTGCAGTGTGGCAAGGGGCTGATATCGTACGTGTTCATGATGTTAAAGCAACGCGTGATGTATTACGGTTAACGGCAGCACTACGAGGCGTAGAGGACTATTAGGCGATATGCGAGACTTAGTTGCTTTATTGATCAGTCGTTCCGACTTTTTTATACAATTATTTTGGGAGCATATATATATTGCAGGCAGTGCTGCTTTATTGGCTGCACTATTAGGCATCAGTCTTGGTATCCTTATTAGTGAGCAACGGCGTTTGGCTCCTTGGATTATACAGACGAGTAATCTTCTCTATACAATTCCAGCTATCTCAATGTTTGGTTTGCTTATTCCGGTCACAGGGATTGGGAATAACAGTGCTATCATCACTCTTACAATTTACGGATTATTACCTATGATTGGTAATACCTATAACGGGATGAAAAATATTGATCTTTCCATTATTGATGCTGCTCGTGGGATGGGGAGCTCACGTATGCAAATTTTATGGAAGATTCGCTTTCCTCTTGCTTTACCAACAATTATGACAGCCTTGCGTACAATGCTTGTTATGACGATTGCGCTTGGTGGTATCGCTTCATTTATTGGCGCTGGCGGGTTAGGTACTGCTATTTATCGCGGCATCACCACTAACAATAGCACGATGACTTTAGCGGGTAGCTTACTTATTATGATGTTGGCGTTTATTGCCGATGGGCTGTGTAGAGGGGCGGAAAGATGTGTTCCTTGGATAAGGCAACATGACT
This sequence comes from Cardiobacteriaceae bacterium, assembly GCA_030527905.1. Taxonomy (GTDB): domain Bacteria; phylum Pseudomonadota; class Gammaproteobacteria; order Cardiobacteriales; family Cardiobacteriaceae; genus Cardiobacterium. Next base: position 3,643 of record JAUMZX010000087.1, on the reverse strand, counting down.
AAATTTAAACTATTTTTTACCGTTATCATGATGTCGTTGCTTATAGGCTGCGAACAGAAATCTTCAACGATGACGGATGATGTTGTAACGATTGCTAGTAAACCAATGACGGAGCAATTTATTTTGACCGAAATGTTGGCTATGCTGATTGAGCATGATAGTCATTTACAGGTTAAGTTAGAAAAAGGTATTGGCGGTGGTACCGCTAATATTCATCCAGCGTTACTTAAAGGTGAAGTGGATATTTACCCAGAATATACGGGAACAGCATGGTTTTATGTGCTTAAACAACCTATTCAACGCGACGAAGCTGCTCTCCTTACGGAACTAAAGTCGCGCTACCATGATGACTATAATCTCGAATGGCTGGGACTATATGGTTTCAATAACACCTACGGTCTAGCCATTCGTAAATCCATTGTAGATACTCATAAGATAAAAACTTATAGTGACCTAGCACCTTACAGCGCTGATTATACGCTGGGTGCAGAATATGATTTTTACGAACGAGAGGATGGTTACCAAAGTCTAGCGGATACTTACGGTTATCATTTTAAGAAAAAAATAGATTTGGATATTGGCCTTAAATACCCTGCTATAAATAGTGCACAAGTTGATGTGATTAATATCTTTACGACAGATGGACAGCTGACTTCGCCGGAAATCACCGTTCTTGAGGACGATAAACACCTCTATCCTAACTACTATGCTGGGACTGTCGTTCGTCGGGCAACATTAGAAAAACATCCAGAATTGCGCACTATACTCCTCAAAATGGACGGCATTATTAACAATCAGGAGATGCAGCAACTTAACTATCAAGTTGAACATGAAGGTAAGAGTGATCATGAAGTTGCAGCTGCTTATTTGAAAATGAAGGGATTATTGCCGTGAGCATCATTGAGCTTGCGCACGTCAATAAAAGCTATCATGGCAATACCGTTCTAGACGACATTAATCTGCGAATAGATAGTGGCAACTTTGTTACCATCATTGGTCGTTCCGGTAGCGGTAAAACAACGCTGCTTCGCCTATTAAACGGACTTGTGCGTGCTGATAGTGGTAGCGTAAGTATTCGAGGGAAAAGTATTCGTGATACAAATATGGTTCAACTACGACGTAGTATAGGCTATGTCATCCAGGAAGCTGGATTATTCCCGCATCTAAAAATCAAAGATAACATTGCTTATGTTCTGCGCCTACAGAAAAAGCATCCCACCGAGATTGAACACCGCGTTCTTGAACTTATGTCTCTTTTGCAACTTGATCCTAATTTGGCGAATCGTTATCCGCATGAACTGTCTGGAGGGCAACGGCAACGTGTTGGAATAGCGCGTGCACTTGCGGCAGCTCCTGACATTATTCTGATGGATGAGCCTTTTGGTGCAGTCGATGAAATTACCAGAGAAATATTGCAGCAGGAAGTGAAAAATATCCAGCGTAGAGCGGGGACTACTATTATTTTTATTACACATGATATTGGTGAGGCGCTAACTTTAGGTGATAAGGTAATTGTTCTTCATCAAGGCAATATCGAACAATACGATACGCCACAAAATATTTGTGATCATCCTGCAAGTACCTTTGTCTCTATACTGACTGGAAAACGTTAACTCTCAGTTTGCTTTTAAAAATAGCGTTTAGTTAAACGCAGATAGTGAGCTGTCTCTCATCTATTTGATTTCTATTGTGTATTATGCAGAACCTCTTCTTTGTAGTGATGTATGGTATTTCATGGTTTTTATTATTACTAAACTGCCAAAGATATGTTGGTGCTATGCAGCGTGTACGCGTTAATATCTAAGAAGCCATTTTTTGCATCATTCTTTTTTTTGCTGGAATGTTACTACTAATCGTGCGTTACAGATATTGCGTACTATTTGTCGCTGGATAACCATACAGGTGGAAAAATGTACCGGTTGCTTACTAAATTAATCAGCTAACTGTGTCCTACAACGAAAGCTGGATGTTCTTTGGTAAATATAGGTTTGTGATTAACTGGTTATTAAGGCTGTAACCCTTTATGAAAGAATGCGCTTATTTCAAAAAAAAAGTGATTCAGGGCATTTTAATTAAGGCAAAAGAAAAAGGGCCTTGCCGTTAACACGTACTTGTTTACCGTTTACATCCACGTTTAAAAGATAGTTACCGTCATCATCAGGTTGTAAGCGATCTTTGTCAAGAATAAAGCTCAATAAAGGTAATAGTCCGCTCTTTTTAGCATATATGCCATAAATGAGGAATTTTCCGTGCGTTCCATTGAGCTGGTCGGAACTATATGGCGGTGGAAAAAGGAGGGGGAAGAGCAGGCTACCACTAATATGTGTTGTTTGACCTTCGTTACTGGTGATGATAAGGCGATAGCCTTCAGCTTCTTGTTGTAAAGAGAAGTAGAGACGATCACCATTTACTGATTTCAATATCGGTAATTCAAAAGTAGCGGTAGTCTGAGCTTCAAGGTTACGCATACTTCCATTCTCACGGTTATGCATGCTAATAACGGTTTGTTGTAAACGTTGATTGTCTTTAATACCGTAACTATTTTCGCTCTTGACATTCATGTCTTCAATATTAAATCGTAGTTCGCGACGGGTTAGATCGCCCTGTAGATTATAAATCGTGAATTGCAGTTTGTTTTGTGCAAGGTCACGATGCTGTATGCTTAATTGCGCCGCATTAAATCGAATGCTTTCACCATCACTACGGTAAGTGCCACTACTACGAGCAATATCAAGGTGTCTGCCATTTTTTAGCCACTGTTGTTGCCCGAGTAACCATTCACCTCGGCCGCGTTCCGGATAACGAATATGGCTATGCCAACTTAAACTCAGACCATCACTACTAAGACTAGGTGCCTCGTTCTTTTGCAAACGAATGATTTGATGTAATTGTCCGAGAATAGCTAAACTACTTTTGAGTCGTAGTGTTCCATCAGGAATATAGGTAGATAGCGTTCCTGTACTTGTACTATTAACTGCAGTAGCGCTAAAAAGATTAAGACCGCTATTAACAAAAGGGGCGTGATTAATACGGGTATGCAATATGGTGCGATACCATGTCGGTTGTTCGGGAAAAGGCCGAATACTTAAATGAATATCGGCAGTGCTACTGAAATAGCCGCGTTGATAGCTTTCTAAATGTAGGTCAATACCTTTCTGCTGCAAACGCTGGATTTCAGCGCCGGTAAAAAAAGCATGTATTTCCTTCTCTATCTTTGGTGCAAGAAAAGAGGGGATGAGTATGGCGATGAAAAGCCACACAATGGCCAGAGAGGCAAGAATTTTCTTAAGCATGGCAAAAAGTGGCTTTTAATGATGAAAAATTTTTAGGGAATTGTAGTGTAGGCGGAAGGGGTGAGTTTGGCAATCATTAAGCACTAGATATTTTGCAACATCGTAATGGTCTTGCGAATGACGCGCTCACTATATATCGTTAATTGTGGGAGTTCCGGTTCTTCTAGACAAAATTCTACCAGTCCATGAAAGATGACGCAGAGATGGAAATATAGGTATTCCGGGTCAATATTGGTGCGCAGTTCTCCGCTTTCTTTGCCGCGTTGAACTGCTTCACGGCACTGTTGTTGCCATAAGGTGTAGGAAATTGGAGCGTTGTTTACAGTAATTTGAGAGAATACTGTAATGAA
>JAUMZX010000086.1 GCA_030527905.1 Cardiobacteriaceae bacterium | reverse complement strand
TAACAACGATCCTTCCATGTGAACAACTGCCCAACAACAAGATCACACGCCACACTTTTGCGAAAATAACCATGGTACCAACAAGGAGCCACCGAGCCTACCCAACCTATTCCGATGATATTATGTTTTAACGTTACAGCGTTTTAGCTGTTTATTGTTTTAACGCTTGAGTGTTTTCTTTCGTTTTTCCAGGTAATCGGTAGCGAGTTGTTCAACAAGCTGGGAAAGATTAGTACCGTCTTCTATTGTGGCGATTTTTAATTGCTGCCACATATCAGCATTAAGATATATCGTTGTTCTTCTGGTGCGTTTATTTTCCCCTGTTTGCAATGTGTCTTTTACTGTGGTGCTGGATGTTTTCACTTTTGGTTTACGAATAGTATCAGCCAGTCGGCTGTTTTTCTGAGTCATAGTTGGTTTCACTCCTCAATCTCTAGAATTTCTGAACAGATATCATCAAAGGTGTATAACTGACGCGGGTTTGTCCCGAAGACTGTTTTTATCTCTTCCCTTTCCGGGATAGTGTTGTAAAAAGTAGCAACTCCTTGCTCTTCGAAGAGGTTTCGGGTCTCGCGGTATAACCGTCGACGCTCGTGCACCCCTACCAACAGCACTCCCACCATTCGATGCTCAATTGCTTCAAGCGTTGGCCACACCCTATCAAGATCCATAGGGGATGGATGCGTGGGAACTATGACCAAATCCGCAATATCGATAGCAGCTTGAATTTCAGCGGCACTACCTGGAGGAGTGTCAATAATATGCCACCCCGCAGAATCGGAAGAAAGATTACGTAAAAACTGCGCATTAACCCGTTTCACCTCAAAGCCAAGCGGATCATCTCTAGCAATCGCAACTTCCGCCCATCGCGATGCCGACGCCTGAGGATCCGCATCATACACAACAACAGGTACCCCTCGTTTCTCCACAGCAGCCGCAAGCATGATAGATGCCGTAGTCTTCCCTACCCCACCTTTTGTATGAGCAAAAGCAATCCGCATATTCAACACCCTTCCCACTAGCACCACAACACACTAACGCTTAAAAGCTACAACATTATAACATACTAACATCACAGCATTAGAGCGTTATGTGGGGTTGTCCGCAAGTTGTGGACATGTTGTGTGGTTTTTTGGGGGTTAGGTAGCTGATTTAGCGTCTTGTGTTTTACAGGTTATTTGGGGTGTGTCAAATTTTGTTGTCGGTAGAACCTTTATTTTTGGGGTTGGGGGTTAGGCGGGGTGGTGGGTGAGTGTTGGTGGGTGGAGGAATTGTTTCATTGCTTGTGCTGGGATCATTGGGGTGTCCCAGGTGTGGCGGTCGTAGTACTCGGTTTTGAGGGTGGACCAGAAGGATTCCGCCATGGCGTTATCAAAACACACTCCGGTCCTGCCCATGGATTGGGCGATACCTAGTTCCTCACAGGCGTGGTAGAGCTGCTGGCTGGTGTACTGTGTACCCCGATCAGCGTGGAAGATCACCCCTTCGGGAACATACCCACGCAACGTATACGCCTGGCGTAACGCTCGTTCGACCAGATGGGTGTCTTGGACGGTATCCGTAGCCCAGCCGATGACTCTGCGGGAGTGACCGTCCCGGACCACGCATAAGTAGACGAATCCTTCTGTGGTTTTTAAATACGTGATATCTGATAGCCACACTTTGTTTAGCTCACCCATGTCAAAAGCTCGTTTCACCCGGTCAGGAATCTTAGATGGGGCAGCAGCTTGGATCGTGGTTATTGGGCGGAAAGCCCGTGGTGAGATCCCTTCAATCCGAGTATCCTCATGCGTTTCGCCACGGTTTTCTGATTCAACTCGGGTCCCGTACTCATCCGCTAGCGCAGCAGTAATCCGAGGGGCACCATAGGTTTTATCTTCAGTCTACCCAGATCTGAAAGATCGCCCGATAATCTTGTCGTTGAGCTGTTGCTTCGGGTTATTACCGGCGATTTTTTCTCGTTTACGTTTCGCTTGAGGCTAAACCCTGACCGGGAGACTTTCAACAACCTGGCCATACGCTTAATGCTGTAGTTTGCCTTGCTCTGACCACATTAGTTCGAACTTTTCTGCTCGTGTTGCCCCTTGGCGAAGAAGGCTGTCGCTTTTGACAGGAACTCAATTCACCAGTTTAGCTTCAGCTAACTCCCGTTTCAGCCTCGATACCTCAGCTCGTAGGTCTGCCTCGCTCATGCCATAGCAACTCCTTCAAAGTGATAGGAAAGATTTACTCCCTTGAAGAGGTCAGATGCTCGGTAGCACGTGCTAGCCCGCTCGGGGTAGGATTATCCATAACCATTAGGAAGCTAATTTCAGTTCCGAGTGTATTTTTAAATCTTTCGATCAGTTGGGCTGCTTGTAAAGATCCGCCCCCGAGATCAAAGAAGTTATCTTCAGTGCCCACATTTTCAACGCCTAGAACTTCAGAAAAAAACATACAGATAGACAACTCTTTTTCATTGGTCGGAGTTTCAAATGGAGTTTCAATGTTGGGGCGAAGCAAAGGTCTATCTCTTAACTCCTTCCGGTTTACCTTTCCATTTCTACTTCTAGGAATAGTGCTTTCAATGATGTGTGTAGGTACGAAGCTTGGTGGCAGCCGTTTCTCTAGATGCGCTTTCGCCTTATTGATATCAATTGGTTTTGACCCTTCGACGTAGGCAACCAAGACAAATGAACCACTATTGGTTGGGATCGCGATAGTGGCTGCGACTGAAATTTCCTCAAGTGCTAGGAGCTCACGATCTATCTCAGCAGGGTGAACACGCATGCCGTTTACTTTAACTTCGTCATCAATTCGTCCTACGACTTCAATCATTCCGTAAACACCGAAACGGGCGAGATCACCACTTCGGTAAAGTACTGGGAAGGGATCACCCTCAATAGGGTTTTTAATAAATCTTTCTCTCTGCTGCTGACTGTTGTTCATGTAGCCGCGTGAAATACTTTTCCCGGATATGCACAACTCGCCCACTGCGCCGAATGGGAGGGGGTCTAGGTTTTCATCCAGGACATACATATTGACGTTTCGGACGGGGTTGCCGACGGGAACCGTATCCCGTGGCGTGGCAGAAAAGCTCTGTACGAGTTGCGTGACATCGCAAAGAGAAACAACATTTGCCTCAGTAGAACCATAAACGTTTAACACCTGGTAAGTCACTGATTGCTCAGGCCAAACGTTAAGCCGCTCCCCAGCAATCCGTAAAGACTGAAATTTCTCCGGTGCCTCCTTAGATATTTTGATTAACTGCTCGGCTAAAGCAGTTGGAAGCTGAGCATGAGTGACGGACTTATTCTCGATCCAGGCCCAAGCCTCGTGTGGATCACTTCCGATCGAATCGGGTGCAATGACAACAGTCCCTCCAGACCAAAGAGTTGGAAATAGGTCTACTTCGACTAATCCAACCCCTGGTGCGCAAAACCAGGAAGCACGTGCGCTCTGGGAAAGGCCCGTTGCGGAGGAAATGGCTACAGCTGTATTAGCCATCGGACCGTGTCGTAGTTCGACCGCTTTAGGGGTACCAGTAGACCCGGAAGTGAAAGCAACATGACTTGTGGCGTCTAAGTTAAGGTCTGGTACCTTTTCGATCTCATCTGATATATCGATACCCTCCGCGGGGTTCCCCAAACGAATTTCCTGGTACTCCGTGTCGGTGATTTTGCAAAGCTTTAGAAGTTCTTCACTGTGAATTGAAGAGAGCACCAAGCACGAATTCGACTGCTCGATCTGCATCTTTTTTCGTTCGAAAGGCAACGCAGGGTCAATCAAAACAACAGAACAATCGGCCAAAAAAATGGCAAGCTGGGCGACAGCGCTTGAGATTCCTCTGTCCTCGATTAACGCGATTTTACTGCGTGTTCTCACGTAGTTTGTCACTAAACGCGCGTTACTAATGGCATCGAGTGCCAGTTGACGGTACGACATGGACGTGTTGTCGTCTTCGATAGCAATTTTGTACGGATCAGAAAGTGCATATTCGAGCACAGCGTGCCAAGCTCCCCGGTAGGGGCCTTTTTCAACTAGTCCCCTACCAGCAGAGATCGAAGCTTCAAGTACCTTTCTGAGGCTGGGTGTTGGTTCTTCTTCAAGGTAGCTTTCGATTAAGGAGGCAAACCCGTGGAGCGATTCGGCAGTGACGGATGATCCCCGCCCAACAAAAACCATTGCTTCCGCTTCAGGGTAGATAGATACCCGAGCGCAGGAATCTTCCCTTGCGTCTTCTAGAATTGCAACTTCACATTCTTGGCTCGCAGAAGAGAGGCGTCTCTCGCGAAAATCACCATCATAAAGACAACCCCATATCCCTTGGGAATCCTTGACCTCAACCTCTTCTTCACGCTTATAGAGACTCAGTGCTTTTGCTATTATTTTTCGTTTATCTCGGCTGTCAAGATTTTCCCATTTCTTTAAATCTATTTCTTCCTTGACAAGAGTCACAACTACCTCCAAAAATTCTAACTTGCTATCTTTTTATGATTTATAAAATCCGAGGCCAGGCGAACAAAGTTTGTGGTTATGTTCCTCCCGCTAGGACTACCATGGCTTTCAGCATGAAATTGAACTCCGTAGCTGCCGTTTCTCAAATCGATCCCCATTATCACGTTGTCATCCTCCGAAGTGGCAATGACTTCATATCCGACATTCGCGCCCGGCAAAGACTCGACCACCAGAGAGTGGTAGCGGGCAACCTGAGCTCGTTGTGGAATACCCTCAAAGATCCCTGAGCAGGAATGATTTATTGGGGAAACACATGCGTGTTTTGGCTCGCTTAGAAGCTTGATTGATCCACCAGTTAAAAGGCCTAGTACTTGGTGTCCTAGGCAGACACCCAAAATGGGTTTTTCCCCCATTACCGCACGCGCAATAGGAACATGACAAGAATCTCTAGGATGTCCCGGACCAGGCCCTAATACGACGCAGTCAACTTCAGGGCTCTTGACCATTGCAATAGCCGCCTCTACGCCCACCCTATCTGGCCTTAGGATTTCAACATCAGTATGATTCTCTCTCGCTACATAGTCTGCGAGCACATGTACAAAACTATCACGGGCATCAATAACTATAATTTTCATTTAGCTCCCCTAAAGCTTCCACAGATCCTGCCATCTTGGTATTGATCTCGTCCCATTCCTTGGCTAAGGATGAACCCCAGACAACTCCGCCCCCCGCACGGGTTAAAGCCCCGGAAGGCGAGAGCTCAACCGTTCGAATGCATATGCCTGAATCAAATCTTCCATCGTTTCTCGCATAGCCAACTATCCCTGCGTAAAATCCTCTTGCCTCGGGCTCGACGGAAGCAATAATTTCCATTGCGCGTAACCTTGGCGTCCCCGTCATTGTCCCTGCTGGAAAAACCTTACGCATGGTTTCGAACGGTTTGAAACCACTAGGGAGGCAGCCTGTCACCTGAGAAGCGAAGTGAAAGACGTGTGAGTATTGCTCTATCTCAAACTCGCTCTCAACCCTTACCGACCCAGGAGAGCAGGAACTAGCAATATCGTCGCGACAAAGGTCCAGCAGCATCATATGCTCGCCCCTTTCCTTTGCGTTGGACATAAATGTTTCCAAAGCTATTCGATCCCTTTCGTCGTTTCTTGAACGCTTGAGGGTGCCCGCTAGCGGACGAAGCTGAAGATTCCTTCCGTCAGAGAAAGCGAAGCATTCTGGACTAGCGCCGACCAGCGTTCGTTCGCCGCTCAAAGGCCAGACAAATCCATAAGGAACGGCTTTGCCAGCTGTCATTAACTGGTAAAGCTGCCAGGACTTTGGTCTTTTCGATTGACGGGAAGATGCCGATAACACAACCTGGTATGCGTCACCTTGATAGATGTGACTTGAGATCTTCTGAAACGCATTTACGTAACTATCGGGTGGGGTGCCTGACGGAAGGTTTCTATGTTCTGTGAATGTTTTTCGCGGAAAGTGTGACCTGCCGGCTTGTTTGTATAGAAAGTACCGGTGTTTAAGGTGTACTAACTCCTCTTGGCTATTGGTTTCGAACGTCTTCTGCGGGATAACAAGTTCTGCTAGCAGAGTCCCTTTTGAGACACCTGGTGGATAATCGACATTCTCGTCAGAATGGGTTGATTCAAAGGAAAAATAGAATAGCGCAGGAGTTTCCTTAGTGGCCTTTGAGACCGATTTTTCCTCCAGAATAAAGTCAAACAAGCTCCAGGGGTCGTTCGGCTCATGCTTTTTAACAGCTTCTGCGACACCTTCACGAAGTAGCCCATCTGTATCTGCAATGTCGATGTGTCCAACAAAGACAGATACCCTCAAACGGATCCCAAAAGAAATAAGGGTTGGTCGCTTATGGGTCTGATCTTCGAATAACCAGACCGGTCCATTGCTTGCAGGCTCCCAATAATTAAGCGTTTCAGCGGGGGTGCTACACCGAAGGTTTTCTTTGTCTGGCAATTCCACCTGTTATACCTTCCGAGTGTCGATCAGCCTTGCGGCTTTCCAACTTGCTGAGGAGCCTGTCGTTGTCCTGACGTCAAGCTCATCAACCACGTTCACGTTTACCGGCATTGCAAGCAGCGCACTAAGTTCTTCCACCGCACATTCTGGATCTAGATCGCGGGTGGCCAGCAAGTTCAGGGAGGCAGCTGGGCCATTAGGACCTTCTGCAATTACTACCTGGTAACCGCCACAGTTAGTCACGCCAGCCATTGAACATTGTTCGATTTCGTAAGCTGACACTTTTCGGCCCTCGGCAGTGGTCACAGAATCAGCTACGCGCCCCAACACAGTAACTCGTCGTCCGGGATAAGTTTCCGGTGACCACTCCTCTATCTCGACCAGATCACCGGTTCTGAAGCGGATGAGCGGGCGCAATCCAGGGACTAGTGAAGTAACCACCAGCTCCCCCACTGGTCCTCCAGCTGGAGTTCCGTCCTGGGGATTGATCAGTTCAAATTTGTAGTTTAACTCGTTAAGATGTAGCGAGCCATCGGGCCAACCGACAGCCACACACATTGTTTCTTGTGAACCATACATAGCTGGCGAAATTTTCGCTTTGGGCCAAAGAGTCTCAGCATTAAGACAAAAGGACTCAGAAGAAAGCTCTCCAAGCACAAAGAACCGTTTGATTGAGAAACTGGCTGGACTCATGTCATGGGCGTGAGCAGCGACAGCAAGTTCCAATATCATAGAAGGTGCACAGACGACATGCGTCACATGTAACGTCTGGAGAAGGTGTAAAGCTTTTTCCAAGCCTACTTTTGGGGAGTCTGGCCAAAGTTTCACATATGTCAAGTCTAGGTCGCGAGAAATAGCGCTGAACACGTCCCCAAAAGCATAAAGCTCGCTTGGCCCCATCAAAGCTACAACTGCCGGGCGGCCGTCCTCTTCAAGAAACTTCTCCCAAGCACGCACCAGAGGCTGGTTACTTGCCCACACTTCCAAAGAGCTTCTAGGGCATGGAGATGGTATTCCTGTCGTCCCGGTCGTTTCGTAATAAACCTCAGCGTCGTGTAGGGGGCCGCTGAAAATATCAAATCCAGCCTCGGAAAGATCGCTTTTGGTTGTAAATTCATCGACCCAAGAGGGGCCCAGGCGGGAGGCCCGGTCTCGATAGAATTTCGATTTTTCCGCAGTAATTGTTTGGATCCGCCGCAAATTGTCCTCTTGCCATGATTTTAGAAAGAGGGAGCTCGGATCTCCGCCCCACCCACTCCAAGCTTCCGTCCATATTTGACGTGTTTGTGCGTCTTTTTCTACAAGTGCCATGGCGCTATTCTGCGAAGCGCCGGTTTATTCTTGGTTTTAAATCTTCTTGATCCCTACTGTGAGATATCTGCTCAGCTGGTTGCGTCCGCTAGCGTGGTGTATTTGTGACCCGTGGCAGGCCTCGTGCTGGTGCACAAACGAGGCAACCATCGCGGGTACCTTTCGAATCAACTCTTACCTGTCCTCGGAAGGAAGTACCCGCGATGGCCGCTGATCCCAATCATATCGACCTGACCGTATATCTTGAAGAGTTACTTGACTCAGGCCTCTCCGGATTTGCTGCGTGAGATGCTGACAGACTTCATCAACCAGATCCTGTCCGTTCAAGCAGACTCGGTCTGTGGCGCCGAGTACGCCGCCGTCTCGCCAAATCGGACTAACACGCGCAACGGGTATCGCTACTGCTACGAGGGTGAGGGTGATGGTGACTGCTGTAGTTGAGGTACGGTGA